>JAPDPT010000039.1 GCA_034506315.1 candidate division KSB1 bacterium
CCCGATCTCGAGCTTCCAGTAGCCCGCCAGGTCCATCTCCCGTCGAAGGTCCTGGGCTGCTGTCGGCCAGGCCGCAAGGACGATTAGCCCCAGCACGAAGCCGAGCTTCCTCATCTTCGCCTCCACGATCACAGGGCAGACCGACTCCCGAGGATTGTCCTCCGCGTTCCCCCTATCGGAGAAAGAGGTCGGCAAGGCTCTTGCCTTTCTCGTAGTCGAAATAGGTCTGAGTGGTTAGATCGAGGAAGGCCTTTCGATAGCCAAGGTAGGTTTCCAGATAGTTCAGTTCGGTTTCCAGCTCGCGTCTTGCCGTCTGCAGGAGATCCTGCAAGGTGATTCGTCCCTGGACGTACTGTTCCAGACTCAGGCTGCGCAACTGTCGGGCGGTCTGGAGATGTTCTGTAAGGGCCAGAATCCGGTCCCGATGCTCCCGAAGGTTGGCCACGGCATTGGCGATTTCGGATCGGATCTTGTGTTGGGCCTCCTCGATCGTGAGCTCCACTTGCTCGATCGCCAAGTTCCTGGCTTCGATCTGGTAGTTGCGCTGGCCCCAGTCCCAGATGGGAACGTAGGCGTTCACCGTAACCGAGTAGCTGCGGTCCATTTCGTAAGCGAGGGCGCGGTAGGTGTCGTTTTCCTTTTCCAGCCCGTAGGTGACCTCCAGATTCAGGTGGAACGAATTCCACGACCGGGTATTCTGGAGTTCGATCCATCGCTGCCGGCGCCGGAGCCTCAAGATTTGCAGCTCGGGATTGAGAGTGTAGCCCTTCTGCAGGGCGTCTTCCAAAGTGACCTCGAACGGAGTGATTTCCACCATCGGCGGGATGATCACGGAGTCGGCCTCGTCGATGCGGAGGTGGCGTTTCAGCTCCGCCGTGCCCAGGCGCAGGGAGCTCTGTTCCTGCAACATCTTTTCCCGCAGATTGGCGATCTCGATCTGGACCTGCATTCTGTCCAGTTGGGACGAACCTGAGGATTCCGATCTTTGCTCCACCACGCTGCGAATGGTGTCGAGTACGGCCAGCTGGCGCCGGTAGACATCCACCCGATAAGCGTGGGAAAAGAGGTGGTAGTAGTTGTCGGCCAGATCCTCGAGCAGCCCCACGCGATCACGGATGTACTCTAGCTCTCTCTCCTGCAGATCAAGCTCCGCTTCTTCGATGGCGTTCTTCAGCCGGTTCGGGAGGAATAGGGGCTGTTCAAATTTCAGGAAGTACCGGTTGTAGTAGCTGATGTCCCGGTAGCCGTCCAACTGGAGGTACTTGTAGATACGGTAGTTCAAGGAAAGATAGCCGTCCGTGGGGTAGCCGAAAAGGATTACGGGCTGCCGGACCGACAGTTGCAGTTCCCATGTCTGGTTGTTTTGTCGAACCAGCTCGTCCTTTAGGAGCGTGGAGTTCCACTTGTATTCGCCGAGGGACCGAAAATTCGGCGCCTGAATGTTCATGAAGACTTTCGACTTCAGCCCGGCGCGCTCGGCCTGCAGCCAGGCTCGTCGCCGCCGCACCTCGAGTTCCAGCTGCTTGATGCGGTAGCTTCTGGCCATGCCGATTCCCACGGCGGTATCGAGCGTGAGGACGATGATATTCCCCCGTTCCTGGGCGATGGATCCTTCGCCCAGGACCCAGAGGGAAAGGGTTGCCCACAAGAGAAGCCGTGCAGCCTGCTTCATCTTCCCGCCTCCGCCTTTTTCGGGTCTCATTCCGCCCGTTGGATATGGTGCCAACCATGCGGGCCCCGATCCAACGGTCGAAAGATAGAAGACCCGGCGTCACCGTCATCACGAAAGGGTGTAGGATTGTCACACCCTGTCACTGAGGCAGGCGCGCGGTCTGGGGAAAGCGTTGCCCCTGTTTTGCAGGCGGTGGCGCCTCCTTGGGGCGAGGCGACTGTCTGAAGACGAGAGGCCGGACCCTCGGAGCCAGGATGCCCGCTGTTCGGATTGCCCACGGCTCGGCGGTGCCAAGGAGAGATCCCTTGCCACGCTGATCCTTTGGTGCCCCGCAGGTTCGGGGAGGCCGCTGCGGGCCTGGTGGGGGCTCGATCGCTCTCGGGCCCCTTTAGGGGCCAATGGGCTTGCGGCCCTAAGGGACGAACCGGTAGCCGATGCCGTGCACGGTAAGGATGTGCCTCGGCCGCGCTGGGTCCTCCTCGATGTGCTTCCGGAGTCGGAGGATAAAGTTGTCCACCGTCCGGGAGATGGGGTAATGCTGATAGCCCCATACCTCGTTCAGCAGCTCCTCTCGTGAGACGGACCGATTGGGTCGCTCCACCAGGTAGCGCAGGAGCTCGAGCTCCCGGATGGTCATGGGCACCTCGTTGCCTTCGATGTCCCAGGCCCGGCACTTTTCGAAGTCGACCTGGAGGCGCCCGACCCTCACCACGGGGGATCCCATTCCCGAGAGGGAGGAGCGCCGCAGCACGGCGTGGGCGCGGGCCAGGAGTTCTCGCACGCTGAACGGCTTGGTAATATAGTCGTCGGCCCCCAGCTCTAATCCGAGGACCTTGTCGATCTCCTGACCCCTCGCGGTAAGCATGATGATGGGTGTCTGTGTGCCCTTCTGGCGGAGTTCACGGCAGACGTCGAATCCCGATTTTCTGGGGAGCATGACATCGAGGATGATGAGGTCAGGCCTTAGATCCTCCGCCATCTGCAGGGCTTCCTCCCCGTTTCGGGCAATGTGGACTTCATGCCCGTCGAACTCGAAGTTGTCTTTCAGGCCGGAAGCCATTTCAGGCTCATCCTCGACGATTAGGATGCGCGCCATGGGTCCTCTCCTCTCGGATCAGCGGAAACAGGATCGTGAATGTGCTTCCTTTGCCGGGGGTGCTTTGAACCTCGATCCGGCCGCGGTGGTCTTCCACAATGTGTTTCACGATGGCCAGGCCCAGTCCGCTGCCTTTCGTTTCCGGCACGAGGGACGAGCCAACCCGGTAGAACTTCTCGAAGATGCGCTCCTTTTCGGCGGGCGGGATGCCGATGCCTCGATCGGCAACGGATACGAAGGCGTGCCCGTCGCTAACCCCCGTCACGATGCCCACCCACCGTTCGCTGGTGCTGAACTTGCAGGCGTTGTCCAGAAGGTTGACAAGGGCCTGAACCAGTGCCGACGGATCGCCCTGAATAAGGGGTAGTACCTCGGCCATCCGAAGATCCAGCTGGAATCCCTGGCGCTCCAGATGATGCCGGAACATCTCCACAGTCTCCCGGACCACATCGTTGAGGCAGACCGGCTGGAAGTGGTACTGCTTGCGTCCTGCCTCCAGACGCGCGAAGTCCAGGATGTTGTTGATCAGCTGGGTGAGTCGAGCGGACTCGCTCACGATTGTGCGATAGTAGTGCTGCCGCTTCTCCTCTCCCCGAATCCGGCCCATTTCGAGCATCTCGGCGTACATCCGGATCAAGGACAGGGGGGTTCTGAGCTCATGGGACACGTTTGCCACGAAATCGGTCTTCATCTGGGCCAGGCGTTTCTCCTGCCAGACGTTGCGTAAGAGGAAGCCCGTTCCCAACAGGATCAGCGCGTTGAGAATCACAAGATAGGTGAGGTTTCTGCGTGTTGAGTTCCTGGCCATTTCCTCGAGGGTGGTTCCGCGCAGCTTGACCCGCACCTCAACTTCGGGGAGGATCCACAGACTCTCGGCATGTTCGAACCGGGTGTCTTCGAGTTCCTCAGTCTCGAAAAGAAGGCGCCCCGTACGCGCGTTGCGGACAGAGAACAGGAAGTCGCCGGACGCGATCGAGTTGAGCTTGCGGGCAACTACCTCGTTCGCAAAGTGCCACTGATCCAGAAGAACGGCCGCAAGCACGATGTCCTGCCCACCCCGGATGACGGGAGAGACCAGCCACGTGGAATGGGTGAGCGAGTCGCCCGCGGAAAAGACAACCGGTCGCCCGTAGCCCCTACGGGCTTTCTGGAGCGAAGTAGCGATCTCGGCACGCCGGGAGCGGAGGCCTGCCATCAGGGCCGAGCCCAGGGCTGCGGATTGCGGATCGCGCCCCGCCTGGACCAATAGGTGGCCCACGGAGTCGCACACAATCACGGCCAGAAGAGCCGGCCGCTCTTGGAGCCATCTTTTCAGCCAGGATGAATCGGCTCCAGCCGAGGTCTCCAGCGCGTTCAGGCGGGATCCAAGATCAGTGAGCCAGGAATTGTAGACGTCCCAGGAATGCTGGTTGATGGAGAAGAGAATGCTCTGGAGTTCGCGCCGGTAGATGGAACGCAGCAGCGCCTCGTTGCGGTTGGTCTGAGCGAATTGGAAGGCAGTGTACGCCCCCAACGGAACCACAAGTCCCAAAGCGATGGCCAGCGTGATCTTGGGGAGAGGCGTGCGCACTGCTTTGTTCCTCCGGCCAGACTCGCGCAAATATCCACAACTCGAGGATAGAATACAAGACTCGGCGCGGACAGCCTGCGGAACGGAATTTGACCAACCGCCTGCCTGATTTTCGGCCACGCCTGCCTGGCACGGCGCTGGACCGACTTGGGTGGGCCTGGCGACCCCTGGGCCGCCGATGGGAAAAACTTTCCCACACCCCCTTCCAGTCAGGCCCGTGGCACAGGGGTTGTAAAGAGCCTTTAGCGCTCGAGCGACACAGGCTTCTACAAACGACGGTTAGATCCATGACCGGAGAAACGGGTGTGATCGAGGTCAGTGGAGTCAAGGCCGCGAGCCGAACCCCCATGCCGCACTCCTACAATCAGGCAGAGGTATCCCTGATCCTCCGCGCCCTGGAGACAGCGGAGTTCCCGTTCGCAGTGTTCGACGCACGGGAGAAGCTTGTCTTTACCACGGACGGCTACCGGAGGCGAATCTCCAAAGGCGAGGGCGTGCCTCCGGAACTCCGGTCCCCCTTTCAAGCCTCGGAGGTGGAGGCCACGGGCTATCGGCTCGAGTTGCGGGCCGTTGAGGGGTCCGAGGGAAAGAAGATCGGTACCGTGCTTACCCTCGTTCCTGCAGAGTTTCCCGAATTCCTCGAGGAATTGGCCTCCCATGTAGCCCACGAGATCCGGAATCCGCTCGGGACCATTGCCGGCTTTGCGACCCTCCTGGAGCGGGAATTTCCGGCTGGCGATCGCCGCGCGAAGTGGGTCCGCCGCATCGTCGATGCGGTCGCCCGGCTTGACCGAATGGTTGCCCAGCTCTACCTGTACGTGCACCCCGTGAGAAGCCATCCCCGTCCTCTCAACCTGTGCGAGTGCACCAAGGAAGCCTTTTCGTTCGCCGAGATCAAGTTCGCGGCGCACGAGGCCCATGTGACCTTCCGGTACGAGTTGCCCGACCCACCGGTGTACGCGCTGGTCGATCCGCAGTGGTGGCAGGAAGTGGTGATGATCCTCTGCTCGAACGCGGTGGAGGCCATGCGAAACGGGGGAGAGGTGATCGTCCGAATCGAGGAAGACGGAGGGTCGGCTCGCGTGGTGATCGCGGATAGCGGCACGGGGATTCCCGAAGAGATGCGGAATCGGCTCTTCTGGCCCTTCTTCTCTTCAAAGCCCGATGGCACGGGACTTGGCCTGGCCGTGGCCCGTAAGCTCCTCCACTCCATGGGCGCGTCGATCGAGCTCAGCGGTGCCCAGGGTTCAGGCACGACGGTGACGATCACATTTGCCGCGGTGTAGCGACGCTCTTCGGACGGACGCAAAGGACGGAGGTAGTTCGAGCGATGGGACGCCGGGTCTTGCTCATCGAGGACGACGCAGGCGAACAGGAGCTGATCGCGGAAGTACTTTCGATCAAGGGGTACGAAGTGGACCGCGCTTCGTTGGGAAACGAGGGCCTGGCGCTCTTGGAAAAGAACTTCTACGACCTTGTGATCTGCGATGTGCGTCTTCCCGACCTGAGCGGCCTTGAAGTCCTCTCCCGGGTCAAAGAGAGGGATCGGGAGCTCGGGGTCATCGTGATCACCGCCTACCCGAGCATCCCGAACGCGGTTCGGGCCATTCAATCGGGCGCCTACGACTACCTGCAGAAGCCCCTCAATGTGGACCATCTGGAGCACGTACTCCAGCGGTACTTCGACTACTACGAGCTGATTCGGGAGAACCGCCGCCTGCGCCAGGAGCTCAAGAAGGCCTACAGCTTCGACTCTCTGGTGGGCAAGAGCGCCGCGATGCGCGAAGTTTTCGAGAGGATCCAGCTTGTGGCCAACAGCAAAGCGACCGTCCTGATCACTGGGGAGAGCGGGACGGGTAAGGAGCTGGTGGCGCGAGCTATTCACTACAATAGCCCCCGCCGGAACCGTCCCTTCATCAAGACCAATTGTGCCGCTCTCCCGGAGGGGCTCATCGAGAGCGAGCTTTTCGGACACGAGAAGGGGGCGTTCACGGGTGCCTACCGCGCCCGAAAAGGCCGCTTCGAGCTGGCGGACGGAGGCACTCTCCTCCTCGACGAGATCAGCGAGATTGGGATCGGCCTGCAGGCCAAGTTGCTGCGCGTGCTTCAGGAAAAGGAGTTTGAGCGCGTGGGCACCGCCGAGACGGTGAAGGTGGACGTGCGCGTGATCGCCACGACCAATCGGGACCTCTTGGAGGAGGTGCGGGCCGGCCGCTTCCGGGAGGACCTCTACTATCGGCTGAATGTGGTGCCCATTCACTTGCCGCCCCTGCGCGAGAGGAAGGAGGATATCCCTCTTCTGGTCCAGCACTTCATTCGCAAGTACGCAGAAGAGAATGGCAAGCATGTGGAGGGCATCAGCGAGCAGGCCCTCGAACTGATGATGCGGTATCACTGGCCTGGCAATGTGCGAGAGCTGGAAAACGCCATCGAGCAAGCGGTTGTGCTGACCACAAAGCCGGTTCTCGAGGCTCGCCTCTTTAGTTTCATCGACACTCTGACTCGAAACGGCGACGCCTTTGGGCGGGGGCTCGATCTTTCCCGCATGACCCTTCGGGAGCTGGAAAAGGTGGCGATCCTCAAGGCCTTGCAGGAGACCGGCGGGAACCGAACCCACGCCGCGCGTCGGCTCGGGATCAGCGTCCGCACGCTCCGCAACAAGCTTCGCGAGTACCGCTACCAAGACGAAGGAGCCTTCGAGGCCGCGTGAGGGGCCGTTTCCGACGGTTGGAGATTCGCGCGGCCGAGGACGCCGCCCAGGAAGGGCGGCGTTTTCTTTTCCCATCCCCACGGATCGGCCCAGACCTTCGCAAAACCGGGGCCTACCACAACACTTGCTAAGGCTTCTGACCGCTGATCCGATAATTCAATCGACAAGCACAGCTGTGTGCGCAGGACTACCATCGTCTCGGTGAGAGAACAACCGGGGTAAGGCCAGAGATGGCAGAGGAACTCCTGCAGCTGACCGTGTTTACTGTGGGGGACGAGGAGTACGGCGTCGACATTTTGCGCGTCCGAGCGATCGAACGCCTTTCGGAGATCACGAAGGTACCGCACGCTCCGCCTTACGTGGACGGGGTGATCAACCTGCGGGGGAAAATCATTCCGGTGGTTGACCTGCGGAAGCGAATGGGTCTGGAACCACGGCCCCTGGATAAATCGGCAAAGATCGTTGTGGTGGAGTGCGGCGACGAAACCGTAGGCTTGCGAGTCGATGGGGTAAGGGAAGTCCTCCGGGTCCCCAGCTCGCAGACCGAACCTCCGCCGGACTTGGCCACCCAAGACGTGGACTACATCGAGCGGCTTGCAAAGCTGGACGGGCGTCTGATTCTGGTCCTAAACGTGGAGCGCATCCTTGACGCAGGGGGAAGCGGTGCATTTCAGGCCGCAGCCAAGCCGGTAGCCTGATCCCTCCTCTCGGGCCGCACCGGACATTGGCTCAACGCACGCGGTAGCTCCGAACGGAGGGATAAGACCAGCGGGAACTCGGTGCGGTCGTGAAGATGAGGCAGGTCCGGCTGCTTCAGGAGATTGTGGACGACAAGTCAGTCAAGCCACAGGGAGGAAGGCGATGCGCTTCCTTGCAGTGGACGATTCCCCCACCATGCTCCGCATCATCGTGAACACCCTCCAGCGCCTCGGCTATCAGGAGGTGGAGGGCGCAAGCGACGGGGTCGAAGCGCTCGAGAAACTACGCCGCGCGCATTTCGACCTGGTGATCACCGACTGGAACATGCCCCGGATGACCGGGCTGGAGCTGTTGCAGGAGATGCGTCGCGATCCCAACCTCAAGGGGATCCCGGTGCTCATGGTCACCACACGCAGCGTCAAAGAGGACATCGTCCAGGCCGTGAAGCTCGGCGCGTGCAGCTACGTGGTGAAACCCTTCACGCCCCAGATCCTCAAGGAGAAGATCGACCAGGCACTCGGAGTAGAGGCAGGGAGGTAGATCATGCCAGACGATGCGGTTCGCAAGGAGCCCCCCGTGACAAGGCAACACCTGGAACTCCTCCTGAAACGGGTGGCCGAGGTCCAGGCCCTTTTCGTCCTCGTCGAGCGCATCACACCCTTCGTGGAAGAGCTGGTGGAGTTCGTGTACGACGTAGGTCCCATGCTGCTCAACGCAAGCAAGGCACTGCGAGAATCTTCCCTGAAAATGCCCAAAGCCAGTCGGCAGCTCGACGATGTAACCCACGCGACCGAAATGGCCACCACCCAGGTCCTGGACCGTGTGGACGATATCCTCAACAACCTTGAAGGGCTACGAGGTGCGCTGGAAGAGGGGTTGAAACTCCGCCGCGCCCTGGCCCGGGCACGACGTAAGGCAAAGCTGCTGGCCACGAAGGCGGACGGACAGCCGGACCTGCGGCAAGGACTGGAAGACCTGGCCTCCGATCTGGCGGCCGCCGGCCGGCAACTCCGCCGGTGGAAGCACCTGGACCGGATCATCGAAAACACCCAGGAGTGCTCTTACGAGATCATGTCGGCCCTCCAGGTGCAGGATATCACCGCCCAACAGCTGGCAGCGGCTCGGGACCTGATCGATCGGGTCCACGGTAGGATCGAAGATCTCCTCAAGCAACTGGGCGACGAGGAAGAAGCCGCAGGTGCGGAAAAACAAACTCCTCGTAAGAGCTATGATGCAGACGCCCGCTACGACTTCACCATCTCGGCAATGAAGCAGGAACACGTGGACCGCTTGCTCGAGTCCCTCCTGCGGAACGCAGTCCCTTCGGGGACAACGGCGGTGCCGGAGAAGACGGATATCTGAGGAGTTCCCCTTGGTCTCCGTACACCCACTTCCCACAGAAGGGGGTGACCCAGGGATGCAATGGCACGAGGAGGCGAAGATTTCGGTTTCCAGATTCGGCCGCCCGAGGCCCTAGGTAAGCCCGAGGTGGAGCAGGATGGGAGAAGAGCAAGAAAGTCTGGATTTTCTCCACGAAGTTCTCCAGGACTACATCACGGAGACCGCCGAGCTACTCGAACAGGCAGAGCAGGACTTGCTCGTCCTGGAGAACCACCCGACGCCCGATCTGCTGAACCGCATCTTCCGGGCCTTCCACACGGTCAAGGGCACTTCCTCCTTCCTGGGCTTCGAGAGGATGGCCGAGCTCACCCACCGGAGCGAAGACCTGCTAAATAGTCTTCGACACGGCGAAAGGAAGGCCACAAGCGCTATCGTTGACCTTCTTCTGAGGGTTGTGGACACAGCGCGGACTCTGCTTCAGGCCATTCGGGACTCCGGCGCAGAGGGGGACCTGTCGATCGACGGAATCCTGCTGGAGCTTGACCAGGTGCTCGGCGCAGCGGAGCCGAGCGCCGCCGAACTCACGCAAGGTGCTGGAGAAGCGGAGGTCGAAGACAAAGGGGGGGCGGCTGGTGAACATTACCCGAAGGTCGGTGGGGCGGAGGGAGAACCGCAAGCATCCGCCGGGGAGGCTCCTGATAGGGATGCCAGGACAGGCGAAAGCACCGAAGGAACTCGCGCCAATCCCGCCCTCAGCCAGACTGTCCGTGTGAACATCAGTCGGCTGGACGAGATCATGGACCTTGTGGGGGAGCTGGTGCTTGTGCGCAATCGGATCCAGCAGCTGGTCCACCAGATGGAGATCGGAGGGAGGCGGGAGCAACTGAGTGGGCAACTTCCTGTCTCTGTCGACCAGCTTGCCTCGGCCGCGGAGCAGCTGCAGTTCGTCTCCAGCCAGCTTCAGGACGCCGTGATGCGCATCCGGATGCTTCCGGTATCGAACGTTTTCCATCGCTTCCCCCGTCTGGTCCGCGACCTCGGCCGGGAGAAGGGAAAAGAAGTCCGCCTGGTCATAGAGGGGGAGGAAACGGAGCTGGATAAGTCGGTCCTGGAGTTGATCAGCGATCCGCTTGTCCATTTGATTCGCAATGCTGTGGACCACGGGATCGAACCGCCGGACGTCCGGGAGCGAAACGGGAAGCCCCGGTGTGGCACGATCCGCCTGGCGGCTTGCCACGAAGGGGACCACATTGTCCTGGAGGTGGAGGATGACGGCGCGGGGATTGATCCTCAGCGCCTCCGCCAGGCCGCCATCTCGCGCAACTTGCTGCCCGCGGAGGAGGTCGAGAAGCTCAGCGACCGGGAAGCTCTTGATCTGATCTTCCTGCCGGGCTTTTCGACAGCCAATAGGGTGACCGACACCTCGGGCCGCGGCGTGGGAATGGATGTGGTGAAGACGAACATCACCCGTCTCAATGGGCAGATCTCCATATTCTCCACGGTCGGCAAGGGGACGAAGTTTGTTGTGCGCCTGCCGCTGACGCTGGTGATCGTGCCGGGGCTGCTGGTAGAGACGGCGGGACAGGTGCTTGTGTTGCCGTTGTCTTCGGTTCTGGAAACGGCCCGCCTCAGCGATCACGCGACCTATCGCGTGGGGGGAAAATCAGTACTGCGACTGCGAGAGGGCGTAATTCCTCTGATCGATCTGGCCGAGGTCTTGAACCTCCGGAAAGGGTCTGTGCTGGGTGGCTACGCAGTCATTGTCGGACTCGCCAATCGCAGAGCGGGGATTGTGGTAGACTCCCTGAGGGGGCAGGAGGAGATTGTGGTCAAACCTCTCGGAGGCTTTCTGGGCCGATCGAAGGTGTTTGCGGGAGGCACAATCCTCGGCGACGGCAAGGTCCGCCTGGTGCTGGACGTGGGGGAGATCATCAACCTCGCGCAGGGCAAGGGGGGATCAGCCGGCTGGCATCCGCGTACGTTGGTTGAGAACGAGGCGAAGGCTCTGGCCTCATAGCCGGGGGGCACGTTTCTGCGGTGTCCTCCCGGCCGAGAGCGGCCGGACGAGGGCCAACTCGGGCGTTTGCCCGTTCTGGGCTCCCGGACACGGGATGCGGGCAGAAGTGTTTCGCCACCAGTTCCTTCCCCGGCTTCCTGGCGCGTTCCAACTTTACCCATGGGTTTCGTCACCTGCTCCCGCCGCTTCCCGGCGTCCCGACCGGGGCGATTGATCTTGCGTAACGTTTACGCCTTCGTTATCTTGCGCGCTGTAACGATGGCCCTTGCACAGGTCACATAGAGATCACGCGGAGGGAAACATGGCCTGGATCAGGAGGCAATGGTCCGCTGGGGATGCGGACAACTGGACGAAGGAGGACTGGATCGCCGTCATCCTGTCCTCTCTTTCGTACGTGGGGATTTTGATCGGAGTGAGCCTGGCATTTCTTCTGAGATGGGAAGGGTTCCTCCTTGTGGCCGTCACGGTGGTGGTCACGTGGTTGCTCTTCTGGATCATCGATCCCAAGCTGAGCGTCATCTCCCGCGATTACGAGCGCAAGCAACGGGAGTACATCGAGCGGCTGGAGAAGATTGCGCGCTGGGAGGGCGAGTGATGGGCCAGGGACTCAAGATGGTCATTGGAATGAGCATTGCCTACATAGCCTCGCTGGCAGGGCTCATCGTGGCCTACCGGTACTATCGGAAGTACCGTCGGGGCTGAGCTGCGCAGGTCGTGTGGACGCCATACGGGGAGGAGCAATGTTCCTGGCAACCTTGACCGATCCGGTCATCCGGAGACTGGATAACCATTGGATGGGGATTCTGTTCCCCGGCCTGATTTTCGTGATCTCGTTTGCGGCGGCTTGGTTACTCTACCGGCATTTCGCCAAGCAGGTGCAAGGCCAGAAGTGAGGCGCCTTTCCTACCGGAGGTGACGGAGGTCTCCGGGAATGGGACGAACACACGAGGAGCGAAGGGGCCATGGTGACCTTCACAGCGGCAGATTGGTTCTGGCTCGGGACCTATCTGGTTCTGATGGTCGGCTGCGGTACCCTGTTTTACCGGCTTGGCCGGCGTTCCGAGAGCGACTTTTTCTTGGCGGGGAGAGGACTTCCGTGGTGGCTTCCGGCGGCATCGGTGTACGCGACGCACACCGCCACGGACACGCCTATGTGGGTGACGGGGGTAGTCTACCGTCACGGACTTGCCGGTCTGTGGTACGCGTTCTTTCCCGCCTGGTGTGCGGTCAGCGCTTTTGTCTCTACGCGCATATTCCGGCGGTCAGCGGCGTTCACGCAGGCGGAGTGGCAAAGCCTGCGCTTCCACGGCCTCGGCGCGGAATTGCTCCGCGGCTGGGTGGCGGGCTGGCAGGTGTTCATGAACATGTTCATTCTGGGGTGGGTCGGCATCGCCATGGGTAAAGTGTGCCACTACCTCTTCGGCTGGGATACCTGGGTGGGGTTGGTGGTGTTCTCTACCCTCACGGCCATCTATGTACTGGCCGCCGGATACTGGGGAGTCGTAATGGCGGACTTTCAGCAGGGAGTGATCGCCTTCCTGATGATCGTGTTTGTGACGGTTCTCGGCATCTGGGGGGTGGGAGGCCCTGCGAGCATTATTGGCCGGTTGCAAGAACTGGGGCAGACCTGGCGCCTCAACCCCTTCCATTTCACGGGGTGGTTCAGCGGCGACTTCCCCATCGCCTGGTTCCTGACCATGCTGGTGATTGCTCTGGTGGGCGGTCTCGGAATGGGGACGAGCATCGACTGGTACGTGGAGGCACAGCGCATCCAGAGCGCCCGCACCGTTAAGGATGCCGCCTACAGCATCTGGGCTGGCTCGGCCGTCACCCTGCTCCGGAACGCCATGTGGGCTCCGGCCATCTTGGCCTTCTTCGTCATGTATCCGAACATGACGGAGGTAAGCCAGTATGAGATGGGCTGGTTCCGGCTCGGCTTTGAATTGCTGCCTCCGGGGATGGTAGGCTTCTTTTTCGCGGCTATCGTCGCGATTCACCTTTCCACCATCTCCACGCACCTGAATCTGGGGGCAATGTACGGCACGCGCGATATCTATCACCACTACCTGAATCCTCACGCTACGGAGCGGCAGCTCGTCTGGGTCGGAAGGCTCGTGACGGGCATTCTGCTCCTCGGTTCCTTCTTCTTCGGGATGATGATGGAGAACATCACGGAATGGCTGATTTTTGCCCTCTGGCTGATGGCCGCCGGGGTGTGGCTCCCCAACATCTTGCAGGTCGTCTGGTGGCGGTTTAACGCCTGGGGCTACCTGGTGAGCTGGATTGCAAACCTCGGCCTCAGCTGGCTCGTCGTGTGGATTCTTCCCGCCTTCGGCGTGCTGCCCGAACTACCGGACTATCAGCAGTTCTGGCTTCTGATGATCCTGGGAGCGGTCATCTATCTCCCGGTTACCCTCCTTACCCGGCCCGAGCCGATGGACCACTTGGTTCGGCTGTACGTCACGGCTCGTCCCATCGGCTGGTGGGGACCAGTACGAAAAGAGGCCATACGGAGAGGCCTCATCCCCGCCAGCGGGAAATAGTTCTGGACTCATCGACGGCTGAAGACCAGGCCGCGGCCGGACTCTACAAGACGGGTCCGGCCGTTTTTGTGGGTGACCATCCGGCTTCGGGAGCGGAGTCGTTGCGAACCCGGGTCCGTCTTGTGGAAGCCGCAGGAAATGCTCGCCTCCGAGAGGCAGGCGAAGTTGTCCGGCTGGCTTTCCGGAGCATGCCCGGCATGGTGCTCGGGGAGCTGAATGTCGATGGCCTCGTGAATGGATCCGTTGACCAGCGGAATCGGCGCGCCGCCCCGTGCTGCGCGGGCTGGCTGAGGCGCAGTCCCTCAGCGCAGCCGTCAGAGCACTCAGGAGCCTCTGGACGCTCGAGGCGACCTTGCCGCGATTCGCAGCTGCCCGGTGAGCCGGTCTGCGAGGCCACCGAGACGGGGTCTGCCGTTACGCAACGGATGACGTCGTGAGAAGGGTGCGGCTCCTCGGCAGGAGGAGGGACTGGCAGGCGCAAGAGGGTTATTGCTGGTTCTTTCCTACGGGCTGAGAACCTCGTCTCCCTGAGCGCCGGATGTCTGCGGATCCGCCTTCCCCTATGCTTACCGCTTCGGTGGGTATGTCGGCTACCCATCTTGGCCCCCTGGCGAACCACGTGTTCGCAGGAGCATCGGTTGGCCCGGCGGCCGAAAAACCGGTGGGAGCGCCGGTCTTGCTTTCCGACGACGGAATGGTTAGATTTCAGTGCCGACTGGAGCAGGTGGAAAGTGGCTGGGGGAGGCAGAGGCCGCCTCAACCTTCCTCTGGGTGGAGTTCAGAGAGAGTGGACGGGCTGGACCGGCTGTTGCGGGGGTTGGTGCCTAAACAGTCGGTGAGCTTGGGTGGTGGACCTTGAGGAAGGAGGAGAGCCATGATCGGCATGGACTTTGTAAGCTTCCTGATCCTGCTTGTGATCAGTGCTGTCGTAGCGGCTATTCTGCACTTTCCGCTGAAGTTCTACGTCCGTCCAGGCATCGTCTCCTACCTGTCCAAAGTGGTGTTTGGTTGGATCGGCGCGTGGCTTGGCACCCCGGTTTTCGGCCGCTGGTTCGATGGCTTGGCCTACAAGGATGTGTACATCATACCGGCCATTCTCGGCTCGGCAGCGATACTCTTGATTCTTGTGGATTGGGTGAAAACGGTAAAGGCAGCTTCGTAGCGGGGCAGCCGTCGGCGGCTCTCTGCCTTGACCCTTGAAGCCCCCGTCTCCTTGAGCGGGGGCTTTTTCGTTACGACACCTGTAACGGCCCTTCCGTAGACGACGTCTCACGGATAAAATTCCGCCGAAGCCTTGGAACGCGGGAGGAGAAGAATGGTCCTTCGGAGATGGGTTGCAACGGTGTACACGCTCTTGCTTCTGCCCGCAACCGTTCGGGCAATAGGTCAAGACACCACGGTAATGGCTCGGGCTCCCCGTGTGTACGTTGACTGCTCCTATTGCGACTTGGACTACATCCGGCAGGAGATCCCGTACGTCAATTACGTGCGGGATCCCGCCGATGCCCAGGTCCACGTGCTGATCACGACGCAGAGAACGGGCGGTGGCGGAGAGGAATACACGCTGGTATTCCTGGGACGGGGCCAGTTCCTGGGGAGGAACGACACCCTTCGCTTTTCGATGCCGAGCACAGCCACAGAGCACGAAACACGTTCGTCCCTCGTCCGCACGTTGCGAATGGGCTTGGTACCGTACGTGGCCCGCACACCGGTGGCAAGCCTTATCTCTGTGCAATACATGCCGGAGGCAACGACCACCGAGGTCACCGATCGTTGGAAGAACTGGGTATTTCGCCTAAGCCTGAACGCCTTTGGGAATGGGGAGAGATCAAGCCGGTCGGTGAACCTGTACGGTTCCTTTAGCGCCAGCCGCGTCACGCCGCTCTGGAAGATTCAGGTCTCGGTAAATGCCGACTACAGCGAGAACCGCTTCGAGTACGACGACACCAAGATCTTCAGCTACAGGAGGGGGAGGGGCTTTCGCGGTCTGATCGTCCGCTCCCTCAATGACCACTGGTCTGTCGGGCTGCGTACGGGCATGGGATCGTCCACCTACAGCAATATCCAGGGGCAATTTTCCCTCTCCCCAGCGCTGGAGTTCAACGTCTTTCCGTACTCGCAGTCGACCCATCGCGAATTGCGCCTGCAGTACGGAGTACGCGGCGAGCACGTCCGCTACCTCGAAGAGACCATATTCGATCGCTGGCGAGAAAGCCCGGTGTCCCATTTCTTCTCGGTCACCCTGACCTTCCGACAGCCTTGGGGCTCCACAGAGACCTCAGTAACGGCTTCCCAGTACTGGCACGACCTGAGCAAGAACCGCTTGGAGTTGTGGAACGTCCTGATGCTGCGCCTCTTCGGCGGCCTGACCCTTCAGGTGGTGGGGTCCTTCTCGCGCATTCACGATCAGCTTTCCCTGCCCAAGAGGGGCGCCAGCAAGGAGGAAGTCCTCCTCCAGAGACGCGAGCTGGCTACCAACTACTCCTTCTTTGGCTCGGTGGGAATTAGCTACACATTTGGCTCGATCTACTCGAACGTGGTCAATCCGCGCTTCGGGAGCGAGACCGGAGGGGTGAGCATCATCATCCGATAGCGGTAGGGGGGCGAAGCGAATTCGCAGCAGTCCTGATCTGGAATCGGTCTCAAGGGCCCTTCAGGTGGCAAAGGGGGTCTCCCAACCTCTCAATCCTGGCAGCGCAGAGATGTAGGGCGCACGGGGGCCGGACGGTGGAGTAGGCCCGGACCGCTGCACCGGCTGCAGAGTCCCCATTCCACCTGACTCTCGCTGAGGCCGCGCTGTCTACGCGGCCACGGAGGAGCGGCACTGGGCTCCTCGGGCTTGGGCGAGGTGGAAGAGGCATCTCGGTGCGCTGGCTTGACAATGTTCCGCCGGTTTGATACCTTGGCCCCGGGCTGTTGGCATCCTGGTGCGAGGGGTGACGCCTGACGAAGTGCAATCCAGTGGATCCGGAGGAACGAATGGAGGAGCGTACGGAGCTTGAGCTTCCGCCGGACAAGCTACGATGGCAGTGTCCCGAAAGTCTGCTTCCGTTCACCACTACGCGGGATCTGCAGCCGATCCGGACCATTCTCGGTCAGGAACGCGCGGTGGAGGCGATACGGGTGGGGCTGCAGATGCGAAGCCCGGGCTTCAACGTATTCGTGGCGGGACCATCCGGAACGGGGCGGACCACTACGGTGCGGCAGTTGCTCCGGGAGGTGGCCCAGCAGGGGCCGGTGCCAGACGACTGGTGCTACGTGCACAACTTCGACCGCCCCGATGTGCCGGCGGCCATTCGCCTGCCAGCTGGTAAAGGCCGCGAGTTCCAGCGGGCCATGGAACGTCTGATCACGCGTTTGCGCCGGGACCTTCCCAAGGTCTTCACAAGCGATGTCTACCGGGAGAGGCGAAACGCACTGATCGAACGATTTGGCGCCGAGCAGCGGAAACGGATCAGCTCGTTCGAGCAAAAGGCGAGGAAGGAGGGGTTCGTCGTCGTTCAGATTCAGGTGGGGATTGTCACGCGACCGGATCTTGTGCCGGTAGTGGAGGATCGGCCCGTTCCTTTCGAGAAGCTCGAGGCCTTGGCGGCGCAGGGCCAGTTCGACGTCGATCGGCTCGATCAGCTGCGCTCCAAGTACCAGTCCCTGATGGTCGAGCTGGGAGAGATTGTTGAGGAGATGCGACAAACGGAGCGCCACCTGACGGAGGCAATCCACGATCTTGACCGGCAGACGGCGGGGACGGTCCTCCGGCATCCCTTGGAGGAGCTACGGGCGCGTTTTCCGTATCCACGGGTCGACCAATTCCTGGAGCAAGTTCGCGCGCACGTGCTCTCGCATCTGGAGGAACTCCGGGGCGAGGAGAGCTCCCCCGAGGGCTCGGACCAGCGGGAGGACCCCCTCCGCCTCCTCCGGGTCAATGTGGTGGTCGACAATTCGGGACTCACCGGCCCGCCGGTGGTGTTTGAAAATCATCCCACCTACAAGAATCTCTTCGGGACCATCGAGCGTGTAGCCGGGGCGGCCGGGGAATGGCGAAGCGACTTCACGCACCTGCGTGCGGGAAGTTTTGCGAAGGCCAATGGGGGCTACCTGGTCCTTCAGGCGAGGGATCTGCTCCTCGAGCCGAACGTCTGGCCCGCCCTGAAGCGGGCGCTGAAGACCGGACAGGTCGAGATCCAGGCCCCGGAAAGCCTGGCCTTCTTCCCTGGCTCTACCCTGAAGCCGGAGCCGATTCCCTGCGATGTGAAGGTCGTTCTGATCGGCGATCGCGACGTATACTACCTCCTGTACCAGCTCGACGATGACTTCAAGAAGATTTTCAAGATCAAGGCAGACTTTGACGACGTTATGCCCCGTACGCCGGAGAGCATTGCCCAGTACGCCAGCTTCGTGAAGAAGATCTGCGAGGACGAGCATCTCCTGCCCTTCGATCGCGACGCGGTGGCGCGAGTGGTAGAGTTCGGGGTGCGCCTGGCCGCGGGGCGAGGCAAGATCAGCACCCGCTTCAACGATGTGGCCGACCTGATCCGGGAGTCCTCCTACTGGGCCACTCGAGAGGGAAGCGGCCTCGTGACCGGGGATCACGTGCGGCAGGCGTGGAATGCCCGGCTGTACCGGCTGAAACTGCCGGAGGAAAAGCTTCAAGAGTACATCCAGGAGGGTCTGATCCTGGTGGATACGGAAGGCTGGAAAGTGGGACAGGTGAATGGACTGTCGATCGTGGAGCTGGGCGACTACCGTTTCGGGCGACCCTCCCGCATCACAGCCCAGGTTTCAGTCGGGCGTGCCGGGGTGATCAACATCGAGCGGGAAGCAGAGCTGAGCGGTCCGATTCACAGCAAGGGCGTTCTGATCCTCACCGGCTACCTCCGCGGTCTTTTTGCCCGCAACAAACCGCTGGCCATGAGCGCGAGCCTTTGCTTTGAGCAACTCTACAGCGGCGTCGAGGGAGATAGTGCCTCCTCCGCGGAGATCTTTGCCCTCCTTTCCGCATTGGCAGACGTTCCCTTGCGCCAGGATCTGGCGGTCACAGGCTCATTGAATCAGCTGGGCGAGATTCAGCCGGTCGGTGGAGTGAACGAAAAGATCGAGGGCTTCTTCGACGTGTGCAGGGTACAGGGCCTAACGGGGACTCAGGGTGTAATCATCCCGGCGCGGAACGTGGAGGACCTGGCTTTGCGAGAGGATGTGGTTCAGGCCGTGGCGGAAGGCAAATTCCACATCTACGCCATTCACACCGTGGAGGAAGGCATCGCGCTCCTGACCGGGCTACCGGCCGGAAGACTCCCGGACGGTTCCTTTGCGCCCGGTAGCGTCTTTGCGCGGGCGGATCTGCGTCTGCGCGAGTTTGCGGAGACGGCGCGACGGTACGCCGGCGAAGGGCTTCTGCCCGCCTGAAGCGCAAGGCAAAGCTCGATCTTGCGCCCTCATTTGCTCCGGGCCGACCCAGCCTTGCGGGCGCGGTCGTCCGCGGACGGCCAGAAAAGAAACGGCATCTGGCTGAGGTAAACCGAGGGCGTGAGCAAGATCTCGAAATACTGCTTAAGCTCTGCCTCCGTGAGATTCACTTCAGGCCAGGAGATGCGGATGGGGCGAGGCCGGCGGCTTTTTCCCCTGTTCTCTCGCATTTCGGCCACCTCGGGTGCCCCGCGGCCTGCCCGGAGGCGAGACAGGCCTGTACGGGGATTGTCCACTACCTCGGACGCGAACAAGCCACATCCGTCGCTCAATAGCCCAAGCTGCAGAGCTCGTGCCACAGGGCTCCGCTGCAGGTATCGGGAGAGTCAGCCTATTCCTTGAGTCAAGGGCAGGCTGTACGAGTTGGTCTGGCGCGGAAACGTGGAGGAATCGGCGATGTCCATTCAGCAAGCACTGGCTGGACTGGCAATTGGCGTCGCGGGCGGTATCGTGAGCGGCTTTTTTGGCGTGGGTGGGGCTGTGGTCATCGTGCCGGCCCTGGTTTTTCTATTGGGAATGGAGCAGCATCGGGCGCAGGGAACGTCCCTCGCGGCCCTTCTCCTCCCAGTTGGCTTCCTGGGCTTTTTGGAATACTATCGCAGGGGGAACGCCGATCTGCGGCTCGGGATGGCCATCGCCGTCGGTCTCTTCCTCGGGGCGTTCGCGGGAGGCTACCTCGCACAACTTCTGCCTTCCTTGGCGATGCGAAAAGCTTTCGGCGTGTTCTTGATCCTGGTGGGTGTTCGACTCCTTTGGCGGTAAGGAGGACGGTCTTTTCCGTTCGGGGAAGAGACGGGCAAGGCTGAAGGACGGTTTTTCTCGGTTTGGTGGGTTGCTACCTGCACCTACCGGGCCGGATTCCAGGGCGAAGAGAGATGGGTGCGGCAATTTCGGGCGGAACGAGGAGGCTTGCCGTGAGTACGAAGAGCGCGGCTGTGCTACGGGCGGGCATCGTTCTTTCTTTGACCGCTTCCACAACTTGTATGGGGGCGCCGGCGCAGAGCTCAGAGGTTTTCCGCCTGCGCAATGAGACGCTGGTCTGCGCCGTAACTTTGGCGGAGGGCCGGTTGCAGGCCGATACCGTCCGGTTGTGCCCGAAGGGTAAGGCAGGGCAGAGTCCGGTCCCTAACCGCTTGGTTACAGACGGCGACTTCCTCCTCGAGATCGTGTGGACGGGCTGGAAGGCGCCGGGCTTTGTCAACAACGCGGAGAACCCTCTCCGGCTGACGAAAGAGCATTTCCGTTTCTTGCGCGCGGAGTCCCTTTGCTCGGCGTCGGGCGCGCAGGAGCTGCGTCTTTACTTCCAGGGGGAGGAGGTTCCGTTTCAGCTCCTGATTTCCTACAGCCTTGGGCCCGCCGATTTCTTTGTGCGTCGCGTCGTTTGCGTTCGCGACAGCACAGGATCCCGTCACTTTCTGAGCGCGGCGCACCCGCGTCGAGGCTGGATAAGCCCGGTGCGGGAAGTTGTGAAGAGCGGAGGATTCGGTCAACCGATCGCGGGCCTGTCGTCTGATGGTGGCTTCTTTGCGGGCATGGAGTACCCCATCGCCACGAATCGGTTGGAGGCCCGAGGTGGAGGCTCGGCCTACTTCGACTGTTCCGTGGAAGTGGGAGAGGTGGTAGGCAGCTTGTGGCTCCAACTCGAGCCCGTTGTCGTGGGCCTCACCCCCGATCCTCACGTTCGGCTCTGGTTCTTCCGGTATCTCGACGCGGTCCGGGTAGCTCCGCTTCGGCCCTATTTGCTCTACAATAGCTGGTATGACCTACGGGCACCGGAGATGGTGCACGACTCCGGCCGCGTCCTCAACGAGCGTAATCTGCTCAGAACCATTGCACGGCTGCGGGCGGAGCTGGTCGAGAAGCGCGGCGTGCGGCTCGACGCAGTGGTCCTTGACGACGGCTGGGACGTCTACCGGAGCGACTGGAGGCTGCGCGAGCGGGAGTTTCCGCGCGGGTTGGATCCACTGCGCAGAGCGCTGGCAGACTTCGGAGCCTGTCTTGGCCTGTGGGTGGGGCCAATCGGCGGCTACTCGCATCGGGACTGGCGCATCCGGTACATGGGCGCGGTAGGCTACGAGACGGTAGGCGACCAGATGTGTGTGGCTGGCCAGCGATACAGCCGGCGCCTGAAGGAGCTTGTTACCGGATTCGTGCGCAACGACAGCGTGTTGTACTTCAAATGGGACGGAATTCAGTTCAGCTGCAGCGAGCCGAACCATGGTCACCTTCCGGGCATCTACTCGAGGCGCGCGACCATGGGGGCCGTAATTGACCTCTGCCGGAGTGTACGCGCTGTGAATCCGGCCGTCTTCACCAACGTGACCTCCGGTACGTGGCTCAGTCCCTGGTGGCTGCGCTACACCAACACGATCTGGATGCAAGGGGAAGACTACGGCTATGCGAATATCCCGTCCTACAGCCGCCGGGACCGGGCAATGACGTATCGGGATTACGTTCTCTACGATGACCTCGTTCGCCACGACTTCTGGTTTCCGGTGGCGAATCTGATGACGCACGGAATCATCAAGGGACAGCTGCAGCTCCTCGGAAGCGAGCGAGAGTCGCTTGAGGAGTTCACGAACGACGCCCTCCTCTACGTGGCCCGGGGACCTCTGATGTGGGAGCTGTACATTTCCCCGGATGTGCTGAGCGACGGCGAATGGGATGCGCTGTCGGCTGCGATTCACTGGGCCAAGGACCGCTGGACGCTGCTGGCACGTACGTTCATGGTCGGCGGCGACCCCGGTTTGCGCCAGCCCTACGCGTACGTACATTTCTGCGGTCGCAGAGGCGTAGTGGCTGCCCGGAATCCGGTAATCGAAGCACAGGAGCTGGCGATTCCCCTTTCCGCCGAGCTTGGGCTACAAGCCGGTGCCGACTCCCTGGTCATCGTCCAGACCTACCCGACGACTTGCGGCCGCGGAATCCATCGCGAAGGCGATACCCTGAAGGTGTCCCTCAGCGGATACGAGCTCGCCGTGTACGAAATCTTTCCCTCGGACTCTCTACCCTGGCCGGTTTGGAATGGGATGCACTATCGGGTTTCGGAGGTCTCGCCGGGCAAAATCACGCTGACGCTTCTGGGGGCGGAGCCCGGGAAGGCTGTGCGCCTTGTCAATCCCGATGGCATTATCGCCGCAAGGGACATCTCGGACCAGGCTGTAGATCCGGTTTCCTTAAGGGTACCTGCTCCGGAGGATCCGGCTGTCGCCTCGCCACTCCGCGCTACGGGAGCGGGTAGACAGTGCACGCTTTCGGCCGACGTTTCGATTGCCGTGAATACCCGCGAGGCGGTCGCCGCCTTTCTCCTCGAGCCGGAGGCTCCGTATGAGGACAAGCCGGGCCCCGCGGTGGTTTTGAGGGTCGATGGGAAGCGCGTGCAGGCGGAGGTGGAGGAAGAGAAGGGGCACTGGATCTGGCTTAAGGTGCCCGTGGCCCCGGGCAGACACCGAATCGAGCTCGCGCTGGAGATGGCCGATACCGTGCGGTCCTGGCAGGGCAGAGCGGGCCTCTGGCTTATTACCTACAGTCGGCCGGAGGGCGCACGAACAATCCGGGTCTCACTGCGCCGGCAAGCCGAGCCGCTATCCCTTCCGCCCTCACCGTGGACCGGCGACCTTTGGAAGCGAACAATCCAAGTGGGCAAGGCTGTGGTGCGCCTGCAGAGGAAAATTTAAGACTCCTTCTCGACACCCAGAGGAAAGGGAAGGGCAGAAGGCGGAATCAGACAGGACCTGAGCGGGACAAGGAGGAGCGACTGGCATGGCGTCGAAGGTATGGTGGGTACGGGCCTCTGCGTTAGAGCCTCTGGAAACGATCGCCGAGAAGGTTCGTGTCCTTTTCCGGGCCGCTGGTTTTGCCCGGGTGGTAGAGCCAGGGGAACTCGTTGCGATCAAGATGCACTTTGGGGAGAGGCACAACGACACGCACATCCGGCCGGAAATGGTTCGACCCATCGTGGAGGAAGTGCGGGCGAAGGGAGCGAAACCGTTCCTCGCGGATACCAACGTACTCTATCGCAGCGAGCGGAGCAATGCCGTCGACCATCTGCTTTTGGCAAGCCAGCATGGGTTCACGCCCGAACGGACAGGTGCCCCTGTACTGATCCTCGATGGCCTGCGAGGTAACCAGGAGCTGGAGGTGGAGATACCGGGTCGTATCTACCAGAGGGTCTCGCTCGCCGCGGGACTGGCGTTGGCTGATGCGCTGATTGCGGTTTCCCACGTCACAGGCCATGTGGCCATGGGGCTGGGGGGTACGCTCAAGAATCTGGGCATGGGCCTGGCAAGCCGAATGGGCAAGCTCCGCCAGCATTCGTCCACAAAGCCATCGGTCGATCCGCGGAACTGCACAGGATGCTGGGTGTGCATTCGTTGGTGCCCGGAAGACGCTATTCGCAAACGCGGAGAGGTCGCCTGGATCGACCCTGATCGATGCATCGGGTGTGGCGAGTGTCTTACGGTCTGTCGCTTCGATGCCGTTCGTCACGATTGGCGAGTGGAGAGCCGTGAACTGCAAAGGCGGGTGGCTGAGCACGCTCTGGGGGCGGCGGTCAATAAGCGAGGAAAGCTGGCCTGCTTTGACTTCGTGCTCAATGTCACGAAGGACTGTGATTGTTTGGCCCGCAAGCAGGTGCCCATTGTCCCTGATGTCGGTCTTCTGGCTTCGTTCGACCCCGTGGCAATCGACGCCGCGGCGCTGGACCTGATTCGAGAGACAGCCGGAAACGAACTCTTCCAGTTCGCCTATCCGCATCTTGACGGACGCGAGCAACTGCGACACGGCGAGCTTATCGGTCTCGGCTCCACACAATACGAGCTGGAGGAGGTGGAGGTGTGAAGGGGGAGGCCGGGCAGCCTCTGGTCCCACCGCACGGACCGATCTGGTTGATGCAGCCGATCCCCTATTTCGGGGAGGAACTTGGCGACGCGTGGCTGTGGGAGCCTAAGATCGATGGCTGGCGGCTCCAGATCCTCCGCTACGCGGACGGCTCCGTCGAGCTATGGGGTCGGAGGCTGGAGCGGCATCCTAACTGGACTTCCGGGTTGCCCGATCTGGCGGAGAGCGCAGCCCACTTCGTGCCGCCCGGCACCTTACTCGATGCTGAGCTGCAGGCGGACCGGGGCCGGCAATGGATCCCTTCCCTCTTTGCCAGAGTTCCCAAGGCGAGACCCCTTGTCTATGTGTTCGACGTGGTCTTCTGGAGAGGCGAGGAGGTTGCTTCTTTACCCTACGAAAGGCGGAAGGCGCTCCTCCGGGACTTGGATCTCCCAGCGGGCTTCATCCGCGTGGATCCCAGGCCGCTCCGGGACCTGGGTGAGGCCCTGCAGGCCGCCCTGGGGGAAGGGCACGAGGGGATCGTGATCAAGCGACGGGGGTCGGTTTACGAAGTTGGGAGGGAAGCTCCCGTCGCAACGGTGAACTGGAGAAAGGTAAAACCGTGAGGAGGAGCCATGGCGGTGGGTCGTTTTCAGGTGATGGCCACTCTCCAGGCGGCGCGCGCCTACGTCCTGGGCCACCCCCTCGAATCCGCCAAGAGCTTCGGTTTGAACCGCGCCATCTTCTACGCGGCGGCAAAGCGGGGCTTCAAGGCGAAGCCTCCCCTCAAGCCGACCCTGCCCAAAGAGTTTCTGATCGAGAAAAAACCGGTACCGGCGGAGCGTCTGGAGAAGTTCCGGGAAACCTTTCAGGTCTTCCACCTCGGGGATGAGATGGCCTACGCAGTAGAGGTGGATGGCCAGCGGTTCTTCGTCATCGGCAACGAAGTGCAGACGCCCGAGGAGTTCGACAAGCAGATCGTGCAGCGCTTTGCAGGCCACTTCGACGAGGCCTGGGAGGAGGCCATCCGGCTTTGCCAGAGCGTCGACCGGGGTGTGCTCCTCTCGCAGCGCTACTTTTACGAATCCGTGTACAAGCCGCGCCGCGATGAGCTCGCCCGGAAGTGGTCGGAACTGGCCGCAGGTCTTCGTCCGTCTGCCCCGAGCGAGTCCTGAACCCGCGATCCCCAGATCCCGGGAGGCAAGGACGGCTGCGGGCGCGACGGAGGGCGGACGAAGGGGTTTCGTCCGGTGTCAGAGGGGGGAAGTCTTGTCTCCAGTACGAGCGATCGCCCTTCGATCAGGGGCAAAGGGGAAATGACTTGTCTTCGGAAAACGTGGTCGCTGTTCTTCACGGCGTGGGCTCTGTTTCTTGGGACGGGGTGTGCTACCCACTCCCGCTGGGCGACACGGGTTGAGTGGCCGGAACTGTCTCTTGAGGAAGTGCCCGGCCGCGAGGCTTATCCCGACGCCGATGCCGTTGTGCTGCTGGACGAGGGCCACATCGAGATACTGAGTGGCAGCGAGCTCGAATTGAGCATCTTCGAGCGCCACCGGATCGTGAAGATCCTTACCCCCGCAGGCCTGCGCTACGCAAATGTGGTCATTGCCTACGATCCTCGCAACAGTGTGGAGGGAATTCAGGCGCGGACCATCGGGCCGGACGGCAGAATCACGGTGCTGGACAAGAAATCGGTTTACGATGTGAGTCTCTACCCCAGCTACGTCTGGTATTCCGACCAGCGCGCCAAGATCTTTACGTTCCCGGCCGCGGAGGTGGGCTCGACCTTGGAATATCGATACCGGATGCACATCCGGCATCTCACGTTCTGGCACTCCTGGAGCTTCCAGGACCTGGTGCCTGTGAAACTGTCCCGCTTCACGCTGGTTGGGCCATCTGAGTGGGAGGTACGCTACCGGACCTATGGCGCCCAGGTGGAACCGAAAGTGAACCGGGCGCCGCAAGGTTTCAAATCCACCTACGTCTGGGAGATGCGCGACGTGCCAGCCCTGGCCTCCGAATTCGCGATGCCGCCCCTGAAGGAAAGGCTGGTGCGACTGGCCATCGCTCCTGCCGGGGTCAAGGAGTGGAAGGACGTATCGAGCTGGTATCACGGACTGGCCGCGCCCCAAATGAAGGTGACAGAGGAGATGCGGCGGCTCGCGGAGGACCTCACCCGCGGAATCTCCGACCCCGTTCTCCGCCTCCGGCGGCTCTTCGAGTGGGTGAGAGACAAGGTCCGCTACGTAGCGGTGGAGATCGGAATAGGTGGATACCAGCCGCATCCCGCCCCCGAGGTCTTCCGGAATCGCTACGGGGACTGTAAGGATATGGTCACGCTGCTCTGCGCGATGGCCACGGCCGTCGGCATTCCCGTGCAGCAGGCGATCATCAGTACCTGGCACAACGGGCCGCCCGATACCTCCCTGCCGAGCCAGCTGCAGTTCAACCACGTCATCGCGTTCTGCCCGGAGCTCGGCGTGTGGATGGACCCGACCGAAAAAGGCTGTCCCTTCGGACAGCTCCCCTGGTACGATCAGGGACTGCCCGTCCTGCTGGTAGGGCCAAATGGCGAAGCTGAGATCCTTGTAACCCCACGCCAGCCCGCCGACTCCAACCGGCGCGAAATCTGGTGGCAGGTAGACCTGGCAGCGGACGGTGCTGCTCGAGTGAAGGGGGAAATGCGCCTCTACGGGGCTGTGGCCAGTGAGCTCCGGGAGGAGCTTTTCCTCGCCACCCCTTCCGAGGTCCGCTACTGGCTCGAGACCACTTTAGCGAAGCAGTGCTCGGGTGCGGAGCTGGATTCCTTCAGGGTCACCGGTCTGGAAGAGGTCGAGGACCCCCTGCGAATCGCCTACCATTTCCGAACGAATTCCTTCGTGCAGAGGAGGGGGACGCTGCGGCTGTTTCAGCCGAGCGACGTGGTCGGATTTGACTTGCCAGAATATTTTCGCTCGACCCAGCGAACGCACCCCGTTCGATTTCGCTTCGGCATGCGAACGACCGTAACGCTGGACATTCGCTATCCGCCCTGGTGGCAACCCATGCTGGACCAGAAGCCCGATTCCGTGGTCTCCGCCTTTGGGGAAGCCCGCTGGAGGATAGAGCCGCGAGACGGAGGGCTGCGGGTGGAGCTCGACCATTGCCTGCGCGCTGTAGACGTTGCCCCCGACCAATACCCCTCGTTCCGGAACTTCCTGGAGGAGGTCCGAGTCCGCAATCTCCGACAGATCGTCTTCACGGAGGGGGCTTCGGCGAGCGTCCGGGTTCCCGCTCCCCAGCCTGGAGCGGCGGAAGAGTTCCCCCTGGAAAATAGAAAAGGGATACTCGCTCCTGAGCATCCCTTCCATTGGGTGAAAACGCCTTCCCTGGCGTGGGGTATGGGTCAGTTCTTGCAGATTTCCCAGTACGGCCAGCAGGGCTTAGGCTGGCCGCCCTGACCTCCGGAGCTGGGTGCTGTGTAGTGGATTTCGAATACGGAAGGGGGGCCAGAACGACGGGTCAGAGCGGCCAGGCCATAGCCCACCGCAAGACCGAGGAGGAGGGAGAGCCAACAAAGAACCAGAAGACTCATTGTCCGCTTACCTGTCTGAACTCTGTTCCGAGCTCCAGGACCATAAGCAGTATCGACAGCACGGGCTCTTTTCTTAAGAGGCGAGCTCGAGAAGGAAAGATTGTCGCGATGAGGCGGTTGAGGGAAGGCAAAGGCGGAGGGCCTGAGATCCAGCCGCCGCCGAGTCTCCTGAGCGCTGCAAAGCAGTTCTTGTGCTGGGATCGCTTCCCGGACCTGAGCATCCAGCTCATCCGGATGGGTAGACCGGTGGGATACTGGTTCCCTCCGGCCGGGAGACACTCGGTGATCCTGTTTTACACGGACGATAGGGTGGAGGAGGCTCTGTTTCTGCTCTTCCACGAAGTAGGGCACTATCTCACCTGGGAGCCGGGTTGGGAGCACAGGCCGAAAGAGCGGAGCGAAGTGCTCGCCTGGGAACGGGGAAGAGCCGAACTCCTGCAGTTCCTCGCGGTCCAGGGCCTGGACCAGCATCTGCTCGCGAAGTACGATGCATTCGCGTGCGAGAGTCTTCGCACGTACGGGATCGACCCGACAGGCTACCGGCTGCTGAAGGAGAAGGGCGCGGTGTCGCAGGACATGGGCAAGACAGAAGCGGGCGGCGAAGGCTGAGGTGGTCTGCGAATGATCGGGCATCTCCCAATAGGCTGAGAGCGATCGATGGCAAGCGTGACCCTCGACGAGATCGAGCGATGGCTTCGTGAAGATCGCGACGACGTCCTGGCCGATCTCTGGGAACGCGCGGACCAGGTGCGTCGGGAAACCGTAGGCGACGAGGTCCACCTGCGGGGACTCGTGGAGTTTTCCAACTACTGCCTCCGCAATTGCACTTATTGCGGCATCCGCAGGGGGAATCGCCGCCTGCAGCGCTATCGGATGGAAGCGGAGGAAATCCTGGCCTGCGCCCAGCTCGCCCAGCGGCTTGGGTACGGCACCGTAGTACTTCAATCGGGGCAGGACGAGGACTTTCCAGCCGAGTGGCTGGCGGACGTGATTTACGAGATCAAGAAGAGCACAGGTCTGGCGGTGACCCTGAGCGTCGGTGAGCGCGATGTCGAGGAACTGCGCTTGTGGAAAGAGGCGGGTGCCGATCGCTACTTCCTGCGTTTCGAGACCTCCGACCCTCATCTCTACCGCCGGATCCATCCTCCTCTGCCTGGGAGGAGCCCGGACCGTATTGCCCAGCTCCGGATCATGAGGGAACTGGGATATGAGATCGGTAGCGGAGTCATGATTGGCATCCCGGGCCAAAGTTTCCGCTCGCTGGCTCGGGACATCTTGCTCTTCGCCGAGCTGGACCTCGACATGATTGGCGTGGGGCCCTACATCGCGCACCCGGACACTCCCCTGGGCAGGTCGCCAAGGCCACTTCGGGATGGCGAACAGGTACCCGCCACCGACAGAATGACGTACAAGGTGATCGCGTTGGCCCGCCTGGTCTGTCCGGAGGCCAATATTCCGGCCACTACCGCTCTGGCTACGGTGAACGCCCGGGAAGGACGCGCGCTGGGCCTGGCGAGGGGAGCCAACGTGGTGATGCCGAACATCACCCCGCTCCGCTATCGGACGCTGTACGATATCTACCCGGGAAAGGGCGAAGGCGCAGAAAACCCGGAAGCCGCGCATCTCCGCCTCCTGCAACTCCTGGAATCGCTCGGTCGCAAACCGGGAAGCGGTCCCGGCTCACGTATGAAGCGGGCTTGCGGGGCCGGGGTCCTGATGGGAACGTGAGAAACGTGCCAGAGAAGGCGGGGTAGGCGTGCCTTCGTCCGGGCTGAAAAGCCGCCCGGTCCGTTTTGCCCGCGTTCCCGCTATCCTGCGCTATCTGCAGAGGGAGGTCTCGCCTGTGGCGAGTGGTCACCCAGGATCGTGAGGGTAGGGGGTCGGGAGCCCGCCTAGGCCCTACCGATGGCAAATTTCCGTTCCGAAGTTCCGAACCAAGTAAGTAAACCGCCGTGAGTTTCTTGCTTTTTTTACTTGCTCGAGGTATCTTCAGCGAGAGCTCGCTAGCGGCGCGAGCGTACGGGGGCTAACAATGGCTTCTCGGTGAGCCAGGCGTACCGGGACCAGCCCCAGGCGAAGCAGCAGAGGAAAGGCGTATGAGATTCACACCGGCCGTGCTCCTCGTCCCCCTCTTGGGATTCCTCCTCGCGTCCTGCCGTGTCCGCCAAGAGCCGATCTCCCGGAACCTGCCGAAGGCGCGTGAGGGCGCGTACTTCACCGGCCACTACCCCAATCTCTTTGTGGAGCTCCTCGGAAAGAAGCCAGAGGAAGTCCAGGCCAAGGTCGAAGTAGCATTTCAACAGCTTTTTTATGGGGACGATGCCTCGGAACGTGTTTACTACCCGGTCGAGCCGGGCATGGCCTACATCAAGGACGTGCTGCACAGCGATGTGCGTACGGAAGGGATGTCTTACGGAATGATGATCGCCGTACAGCTGGATCGTAAAGAGGAGTTCGACCGCCTGTGGAAGTGGTCCAAGACCTATCTGCAACACAAGGATGGGCCACGCGCCGGCTACTTCTGTTGGCACGCCACCACCGACGGAAAGCCGTTAGATCAGAACTCCGCCTCCGACGGCGAAGAATGGTACACCATGGCTCTCTTCTTTGCGTCGGGCCGCTGGGGAGACGGGGAAGGCATCTACGACTACCGGGCGGAGGCTCAGCGAATCCTCGATGCCATGCTGACCAAGGCCGAATCGTCGGATCGCCCCGACGTGGTCACGAACATGTTCAACAGAAAGAACAAGCTGGTAGTCTTCGTACCCTCAGGGGAGGCGGACGACTGGACCGATCCCTCCTATCATCTGCCCCATTTCTACGAGCTGTGGGGAAGATGGGCCAGTCGGGACAATGCGTTCTGGTGCGAAGCAGCTGTCGCCAGCCGCGAGTTCCTTCGAAAATCCGTGCATCCCAAGACAGGACTGGCTCCCGATTACGCCTACTTCGACGGCCGCCCCTTCGGCGGTCGCTGGGGCGGCGGGCACGAGCACTTCCAGTACGATGCCTGGCGCGTAGCGATGAACGTAGCGATCGACTACCTGTGGTTTGCCAAGGATCCGTGGCAGGTTGAGCAAAGCAACCGATTGCTGCGCTTCTTCTACAAGCAAGGCATCAAGACCTATCGTAATTTGTTCACTCTGGACGGCCGCCCCTTCGGGGATGATCACAGCGCTGGTCTGGTGGCCATGAACGCCGTCGCGGCCCTCGCCGCCACGGATGAGATTCGCCGGGAATTCGTCCGTGAACTGTGGGAGCTTCCTGTGCCGAGCGGACCCGCGCGCTACTACGACGGAATGCTGTACATGCTGGCCCTCCTGCAGGTCAGCGGCAATTTCCGAATCTACGACCCGATCGGACGGCCCCTGGAAGCATGTCCCCCCGCTGGCAGGTGAAGACGGGGTCCTCGTAGACCCTCGAACCTGAAGAGAACGGTCGATGAGGTGAGAGCGATGCGTCTATCCGAGAAGCCTCACTTCGAGGGGTGGCGGTTGCTTCCCACTATCGCCTCATTGCTGGCAGTGGCGGCGCAATTTGCCCTGGGCACCGCGCAAGCGAGCGGGGACCCGGAGTCGGTCCCAGCGCGCCAGAGCACCCTTGTCGCGGCATCACCCGGTCCGGGCGCCTTTCCGCTGGCCCAAGCTGGGCAGGTTACGCCTCTTTGTGCCAGCCGCCAGGACTTCCCCGGTGTTCTGCGGGTCCTCGGTCACTTTCAGGACGATATCGAAAGGGTGACGGGACTTCGGCCGCGAGTGTATCTGGATAGCCTGCCGCCGGCTCGCAATGTGGTTCTCGTGGGCACGCTGGGCAAGAACGGATGGCTCGACAGACTTGTGCGAGAAGGCCGCCTGCGTGTCGACGATATTGCTGGAAAGTGGGAGTGCTCCCTGATCCAGGTCGTCGAGGCGCCCTTCCCCGGCGTAGAACGAGCCTTGGTAATTGCCGGAAGTGACAAGCGGGGGACCATCTACGGGATGTTCGAGATCTCCCGACAGATGGGGGTCTCACCGTGGTACTGGTGGGCCGACGTGCCGGTCAAGCGGAGGCAAGAGGTGTTCCTCCGGCCGGAACGGATGATCCTCGGCGAGCCGAAAATTCGCTACCGGGGCATTTTCATCAACGACGAAGCCCCCGCGCTTTCCGGCTGGGCTTACGAGAAATTCGGGGGGTTCAACAGCAAGTTCTACGAGAAGGTATTCGAGCTCATCCTGCGGCTGCGCGGGAATTTCCTATGGCCGGCCATGTGGGGGAGGGCTTTTTACGTGGACGATCCGGAGAATCCGCGACTGGCCGATGAGTACGGCGTCGTCATTGGTACCTCGCACCACGAGCCGATGATGCGTGCCCATGTGGAGTGGTCCTGGTATGGCAAAGGACCGTGGGACTATCAGCAAAACGCGCCGACCCTCCGCCTCTTCTGGGAAGAAGGAATACGCCGGATGGGGAACTACGAGAGTATTGTGACCTTGGGGATGCGCGGGGATGGCGACTACCCAATGAGCGAGGAAGCTAACATCGAACTGCTCCAGCGCATTGTGCGTGACCAGCGCGAAATCCTGGCGCGCGTGACCGGGAAGAACCTGACCGATATCCCCCAGGTCTGGGCCCTGTACAAGGAAGTGCAGGAGTACTACGACAAGGGGATGCGGGTGCCCCCTGACGTGACCATCCTCTACTCGGACGACAACTGGGGCAATATCCGCCGCGTGCCCCCGCGCGATGAGCTCGACCGCCCGGGCGGTTACGGGATGTACTACCATTTCGACTATGTCGGCGCGCCCCGCAACTACAAGTGGCTTAACACCAACCAGATAAGCCGCGTGTGGGAACAGATGCATCTCGCCTACGAGTACGGCGTCCATCGCATCTGGATTGTCAACGTCGGCGATATTAAGCCCATGGAGTTCCCCATCACCTTTTTCCTGGACTACGCCTGGGACCCTGAGGCAATCCACGCCGAGGATCTACCCGAATACGCCCGAAAATGGGCAGAGGAACAGTTTGGTCCTGACTACGCCGCAGAGATTGCGTACATCCTCACCGAATATACCCGCTTCAACTCCCGGCGTAAGCCAGAGCTGCTTTCGCCGGATACCTACAGTCTGGTTCACTACCGCGAGGCGGAAAGGATTGTAGAGGATTACCGGCAGCTCGAGAAGGCGGCCCGTGCCCTTTACGAAAAGATGCCGGCCGAGTATCGGGATGCTTTCTACCAGCTGGTCCTGCATCCGGTGGAAGCCTGCGCCAACCTGAACGATCTGTACGCAACGGTGGGGAAGAATCGACTCTACGCGCGGCAGGGACGCGCTGCCACCAACGACCTCGCCAGAAGGGCCA
>JAPDPT010000040.1 GCA_034506315.1 candidate division KSB1 bacterium
AACCGGCAAGCCCAATGAGAGCGGCCCGGTTGCGAACGCGACGAGGGAACCAAGGGAGATAAGGGTGTCCATTGTGGCGCGCAGGTGGCGTGCGGCGATCGCCCCGCGCCGCAGTACCTCCCGCCCCGCGACGAAGATCACGGGTACGGCCAGGGCCATGCCCACAAGCCTCACGAGAGGCTTGTGGACCCATCGCAGCCCAGCCATCTCTGCAAGCATTAAGAGGGCGACCGGTACCGTGAAACCCCAGGCCAGAACGAGGCGCCGCCGAACCGCGTGTACACGCTCCTCCTCCTCATCCCTCGCTTCGGCCGCGTGCGTCCCTCTTTCTTCCGCCACGACCCACCGATAGCCAGCCTCGGCCAGCTTCCGTGCCACCTGGTCGGGCGTCACGAGCCCCTGCACGAAGCCGAGGCTCAGGGTCCCGGCGATCGGGTCGACCTCCACCTCCATGACCCCGGGCATATCACGCAGGGCCTCAACTACCTCCTCCGCGTTTCCCGCAGGCGTCATCCCCTCAACGCGGGCGGACAGTTTCTCGAGAGGTACGTCGTAGCCCGCTTCGCGCACGGCTTGTATCAGGTCCGGGATCCCCGTCTGATCTCGGGCGAGGAGCACCGAGGCCTGCTCGGTTGCCAGGTTCACCCGCACCTCCCGAACGCCAGGCACCTTGCGGAGGGCGCTCGTGACCTGGTGCACACACGAAGCGCAGTGCATCCCCGCCACAGGAAGCACAATGCGCTGAGCCTCGCCTTCTTTCACTTCGTTGCGCTCCGGTTCCTTCGTCACGCAGCCTAACGTGTTTGTTCGCCGCACTGGATAACCGTCGCTAGAGCCGGGCTATTCCCGCGCCTATCGACGCTAACACCTCGCCGGTCTCGGCTCGCTTGTCCTTACAGCCATAAGAAACGAAGGCCCGCCGTTCGCACGGCGGGCCTTATATGGGGCCGCGTCCCATGGAGGGAGGAGGTTTCCTCAGCTAAGATGCTTCCGGACGGTCTCCACCAGCTGATCCACGCTGAGCCCGTACAGCTTGAACAGGTCGTCTGGCTTACCCGAGGCGCCGTAGCCCGGAATTCCGAGTTTGACCAGCCGGCACCTCAGCCCTTTCTCGACAAGAGCATTGGCCACAGAGCAGCCCAGTCCCGTCCGCACGTTGTGATCTTCATAGGTGACAAGCAAGCCTGTGCGGGCCGCTTGTTCCAGCGCTTCGGAGTCCAGGTCGATGGGGCAGGAGAAATTCCACACCGCCACATCGATGCCCATGGCTTTAAGCTTCTCCCAGGCGGCCACTGCTCGGTAGACCATTGACCCCATGGTCACGATGGCGGCCTGGTTTCCGGGCCGTACCAGGTCGGCCTTGCCGTATTCGAAGCGGTAATCCCCGCCGTAGAAAGGCTGCCCTTCCAGGTCCAGGATCACAGGCAGCCGAGAACGCCCCATAGCCAGGGCGAAATTGCCAGCCTGCGTTGCCACGTACCGGACCGCCCGGTCGGTTTGATTGGGATCCGCCGGGACGATCACACGGAAGCCATACAGGTTGCGCAACACGCCGACGTAGTCGATACACTGGTGCGTCTTGCCGTCTTCACCCACGTCCAGGCCGTCGTGCGTGGTGACCAGCTTGAGGTGCGTCTGATTGATGTCGTTGAGCCGGTGCTGGTTGTACGTTTCGTCGATGCCGAAAACCCCGAAGTCAGCCCAGAAGGTAACCACCCCCTGGGTGGAGAGGGCGCCGGCGATGACGGCTGTGTTGTGCTCCTGGATCCCTCCCTGGAAGAAGGCGTCCGGGCACACGGAGGCGAAGCCGTCGGTCTTCACGGAAGAGGCCAGGTCGCAGTCAAATACAGCGATGGGGCTCCGTTCGTTGTGCCCACAGTTGCGCAGGGCAAGGTCCTTGAGGGCGTTGCCCCAGGCGCTCCGGTTGTCGGTCTTCTCTTCGGGTCCGTAGGTGCGGGGGGTCCCTGTGTCCAGACGGAAGATGGGGGAAGCAAGCTGGGGTTCCTGGGCAGGTCGCGAAGCGAGCTCCTTACGCAGGGCCTCGTAACGCTCCAGGTCGTTTTCCAGGCCGAGTTCCTGGAGGGCCTGGGCAAGCTGGTCCCGTGACACAGGCTTCCCGTGGTAGTCTGGTTTGTCTTCCATGAAGGACACACCCTTGCCGATCACGGTGCGGGCGAGGATCACAACCAGATGGTCTTCATCGCGTACGGCCTCGCGTAACGCCTGGTAGAGGGCCTGGGGGTCGTGCCCGTCCACTTCGAGCACCCGCCAGCCATCGCTTTCCCAGTTGGCGCGGATATCTTGAGGCATGACCTCATAGGTGTGGCCGCTGATCTGGATTTGGTTGAAGTCGATCACTCCGATGAGGTTCGTTAAGCCGTACTTGCGGGCGAAGCGGCGCGCTTCGGACACTTGTCCTTTTTGCTGCTCGCCGTCGCTCATCAGAGCGAACACGCGGAAGGGGCGCTTCCAGAGGCGACTGGCCAGGGCAAAACCACAGGCAGCCGAAAGCCCCTGGCCGAGGTTCCCGGTGCTCCACTCCACACCCGGTACGTGGCGCTCCACGTGTCCCTCGAAGATCGTCCCGGCCAAGCGGAAGCCGGCGATGGCCTCGTCCAGATTCACGAAGCCCAGCCTTCCGAGGGCGCTGTAAACCCCGGGCGAAGTATGGCCATGGCTCACGACAATCCGATCTCGATCGGGATGGTGGGGATCTGCCGGATCAACGTTGGCGCAGGACCATACGGTCAGATAAATCTCGATCGAGGACATCGATCCGCCCGGGTGGCCGGAATTGGCCAGGGTGGTCATCTTCAGAATGTCGCCGCGGGCCAAACGGGCCGTCTCCCGCAGCCAGGCCACTTGCTCCTCAGTCAGGCGTTCCTGGTCAAACCCGATGGGCGTCGCGATCCCCATTGCCGCTCCCTCTTGTTCTCGCCTTGCAAGCCGCGTGCGAAGCTCCGCGTCTGGATACAAAGCGGGGCAAACCTCTTTGCCCGAGGCTTGCCCCAGCCGGTGGAGACGGTGGGAGTCGAACCCACGTCCGAGGGCGTTCGGTGAGGAACGTCTACACGCTTAGACTGCTGCTCTCTCTCGCCCCTGGTAGCGCAGCAGACCAAGCTGCCGAAGGGCCAGCTCCGTCCTTTCTCGTGCCGCTTCCCGGAGCCGGAAGCTGCACCAGCCCGCCTCGCCGACGCTCGTTCTCAGGCCGACGGGCGAAGCCCGAGAAGAGCGTGACCGCCTTCAATTAGGCGGCCAGAGGATACGCATAGTCTGCGTTTATCTTTTCCCTCGGTTTGTTCACGGGGACCCGAGGAACCCCGGCGTGCAGCTCCTGACCTCTTCGCCCCCGTCGAAACCGTGTCGTCCCCGACGATCCGCTCGGTCTAACGTCAAAGGCCTTGCCCGGTTCCCCACCGGGCCTCGCGTGCGTCCACCAGGACTCGAACCTGGAACCCACTGATTAAGAGTCAGTTGCTCTACCAGTTGAGCTATGGACGCATCCTCTGCCTTTCTCGTGAGGGCGGCGGGACTCGAACCCACGACCAACGGCTTAAAAGGCCGCTGCTCTGCCTCCTGAGCTACGCCCTCACAGCGACCGCAAATATAAGAAAACCACCGCGGCGAATCAATCAGTTTTTGCCTCCCCCGCAGCCAAGACGGGGCCCGGTCCGTAGCCACCGCCTTTCCGGCCGGGACATCGTCCACAATTCGCTTGTCTTCCACCTCGGGTTAGCCTAACTTTCGCTTCGCGTGATCCGGAGGAAAGGGTGACGGCTGTTCCGTTCAACCGCCGAGTGAGGGAGGTCTGCAGCGCTCGGGATTCGCTCCTCTGCGTGGGCCTTGATCCCGATCCCGAGCGTCTGCCGTCCGTCGTGCGGGGTGACGTTCGGGCGTTTCTTCGCGCTATTGTCTCGGCAACCGCACCCTACGCAGCCGCCTTCAAGCTCAACGCCGCCTTCTACGAGGCCTTGGGCCCCCAGGGCTGGTCCGTGCTGCAAGAGACGATGACGGCCATCCCCGAGGGGGTGCTCAAGATCTACGACGCGAAACGGGGAGATATCGGCAATTCCTCGCGCTTCTACGCCCGTAGCTCCTTCGCCCTTCTTGGCGCTGACGCCGTAACGGTTAACCCCTACATGGGATACGATGCGGTTGCCCCGTTTCTGGAATACCCAGGGAAGGGTGTTTTCGTGCTGTGTCTAACCAGCAATCCGGGGGCGGAGGACTTGCAGTACCTGGCGTCGGAGCAGGGCCCTCTCTACGAGCGGGTAGCTCAGTTGGCGCGGGCATGGAATCGCCAGGACAATGTGGGGTTGGTGGTAGGGGCCACGCGCCCCGAGCCCCTGCGCCGCCTGCGGGCTCTGGTCCCTGAGTTGCCCTTTCTGGTGCCGGGAATCGGGGCTCAGGGAGGGGAGGTCGCCCAGGTCGTGCCCGCAGCCTTAGACGCTGACGGACTCGGCGCCCTTTTCAACGCCAGTCGCTCGATCCTCTACGCTTCGTCGGGGCCAGACTTTGCGGAGGCCGCCGCCCGAGCGGCGGAATCGCTCCGCAGCCAAATCAATCTGCACCGCAGGAGGTAAAGCTTGGACCGCGAAGAGGCACTCGATATCTTTCGTAAGACCGGAGCCCTCTTGGAGGGCCATTTTCTGCTGACCTCAGGGCTGCACAGCCCCCAGTACTTCCAGTGCGCCCTCGTGCTGCAGTACCCCTGGTACGCCGAGCTCTTCTGCCGGGAAATCGCGAACCGTTTCGCTGCCGCAAAGGTGGAAGCCGTCATCGCTCCCGCCATGGGCGGCATTGTTGTGTCCCAGGAGGTCGGCCGCCTCCTCGGCGTGCGAGCGATGTGGGCGGAGAGAGAAACGGATCGGATGGCTCTGCGGCGAGGTTTCTCAATCCGCCCCGGCGAGCGCGTTCTGGTCGTGGAAGACGTGGTCACCACGGGCGGTTCCGTACACGAGGTGATCGAGGTGGTGCGCGGAAGCGGCGGCGAAGTAGTTGGAGTGGGGGCGATCGTCGACCGTAGCTCCGGGAGGGCGTCCTTCGGTGTGCCATTTGCGGCGGCTTTCGCCATGGACGTGGTCACCTACAACCCCGCCGACTGCCCCCTTTGCCGGCAGGGGATCCCCCTCGTCAAGCCGGGAAGCCGGAAGTCCCTGCAGGTACCCTGAATGATCCGACTCACCAGCTCGAACGGCTGAAGGGACCTCAGATGTGGACGATCATCGTGAATCCCGCCAGCGCCAACGGCTCTACGGGCAGGCGCTGGCCACGCACACAGCAGGTTCTCCGGTCTATGCTCCCACCGTTCCGTAGTTACCTGACTGAGGGGCCCGGCCATGCAGAGAGGCTTGCCCACGACGCCATCGACGCCGGATCCGAGGTCCTCGTGGTTCACGGCGGCGACGGCACTCTGAACGAGGTAGTGAACGGATACCTGAAGCATCCCCGCCACGAGGAGACCTGCCTGGCCCTCCTTCCGCACGGCACGGGGTCGGATTTCGCCAAGACGCTCGGGATCCCGCGCAATCCTCGAAAGGCCGCACTTCGTCTGGTCTCCGCTTCGGAACGACGCTTCGATGTAGGTCTTGCCACTTTCTCGGCCGGAGGGGAGAACCAGACCCAGCGGTACTTCGTCAACATGGCCGACATCGGCTTCGGTGGCGAGCTGGTACAGTACGTAGATTCCCATTCCAAGCGCCTGGGGGGAAGGCTGAGCTTCCTCCGGGGTCTTTTGGCCACTCTGGTCCATTACCGGAACAAACCCGTCCGCCTCTCCGTCGACGGTGACGATGCTGGGGAACGGGTGGTGAGCTCGGTCATCGTTGGCAACGGGCAGTACTTCGGGGGAGGAATGTGGGCGGCCCCCACTGCCTCTCCCACGGACGGCTGGCTCGACGTGGTAGTGATCGGGGACGTGAGTCGCCGCGAAGTCATTGCCAATCTCGGGCGACTCTACTACGGCACCCTTGCTGAACACCCCAAAGTAGAAACTCTCCGTGCCCGCCGCCTCAGCGTCACCTCTCCGGATCGGCTCTTTGTGGAGATGGACGGCGAGCTCTGTGGCACATCGCCGGTCGCCTTCGAAGTGATACCCGGAGCCTTGCGGATCCTCGTTTGAAGGCTTCGAGATCGTCTGCCCCCTTCGCACCGCGCCAAGTCCATCCCGTACCGGAAACACCCTGGGCCGAGGCCCCTTCCTATCCGGGAAGTAGAAACCCGGTAGACAAGACCGCGGCCCCACCGATTCGCGGTGAGCCACCCTCTCCGCGCGGGCGCTCCCGGAGCGGCGGGAAGTTCGAAGCCTTGAAGGCCGCTTGTCCGCCGCCACAGAGCCAGGGCGCGAACTTGTGCGCGAACCGTTCACCCAGGACGCCTTCGACGTCCTTCCGCTTCGCGTGCCGGCCCCGCACGTTTCGCGGCAGGGAAGGGTATCAGGAGGCGGGGAGCTATCCCTCCCCTCAGAGGGAGCTCTTCCTCAGGGGAAGAGCACGGGCTTCAGCATCTTCTTCAGGAGTTCGCGGGCCCGGAAGATGCGCGCCTTGACGGTCCCAAGGGGGACCCCAAGGATCCGGGCGATCTCTTCGTAGGACTTTTCTTCCTGATGGCGCAGCACAATGACGACGCGGTAGTGCTCCGGCAGTTTTTCGATCGCCTCCCGGATCAGGCGGTGCTGCTCGCGGCGTAAGAGGGTGGACTCAGGGGTGAGCCCGCGATCTGGAAGCTCCCGCTTCACATCCCCGTTCTTTGCTTCGATCGGTCTGTCCAGGGAAAGCGTAGGAAGTTTTCTTTTCCGCAAGTAGTCAATGCAATGGTTAATGGCGATCTTGTAAAGCCAGGTCGAGAAGGCGTACTCCTCGCTAAAGCTCGGCAGGGCGTTGTAGGCCTTGATGAAGGTCTCTTGGACGATGTCCTCTGCATCCTGGGCGTTGCGCACCATGCGGAGGACCAGGTGGTACAGTCCGGAGCGGTAGCGTTCGATGACCCACTCGAACGCTTTGGGATCGCCGGCAATGGCGTCGCGAATTCGTTCGCGCTCTTTTTCCCTTTCGTCCAACGTCATGGACACCGCAACATGACTGACCGAGGAGACTCTCCCGGAGACTCTACGCTCTGGACGCCCTCCGGCGCCGGAGCCGCCCAAAGCAGCCCTCGAGTCCGTACTTCAGGATCAGAAACACAGCCTGTGCGCCGTGAAACCAGCGAACCTTCTTCCCCTCCGCGTAGGCCCTTCCCCAGTAGGAGATGCCCACCTCGTAGATGCGGCAGCCGAGCCGTGCAAGCTTGGCCGTGACCTCGATCTCGAATCCGAAGCCGTTCTCCCGAAGAGGAATCCGGCGGAGCACATCGGTGCGGAACGCTTTGAAACAGGTTTCTACATCGGTGAGGTTAAGGTTGGTGAAGGCGTTGCAGAGAAGGGTGACCAGCTTGTTTCCGACGTAGTGCCAGAAATACAGTACGCGATGGGGCTCGCTTCCCACGAAGCGAGACCCGTAGACTGCGTCTGCTTTCCCCTGAAGGATCGGCTCCAGAAGGCGCGGGTAGTCGCGAGGGCTGTACTCCAGGTCGGCATCCTGAATCAGCACGATCTCTCCCCGGACCCGCTGGAGCGCAGTGCGCACCGCGGCTCCTTTGCCGAGGTTCCGCTCGTGTCGCAGACAGAGGAGCCGGGGATCCTTAACCTCCTGGATGCGCTCCCAGGTGGCGTCGGTGGATCCATCATCGACGACGATGACCTCCAGGTAATTGCGCCCCACCGGGGCATCGAGAACCTCGCGCAGAAGCTGCGCTACCGTGGCCTCCTCGTTGTAGGCCGGTACGATCACCGAGATGAGCCGAGGAGAGTGAGGGGGAGTGAACCTATCCAGAGACTCGTTCGCTTGCACGGTGGTCAGCCTAAGGCGTGATGCTCTGCGCGCACCTCATGTTCGTCCACCCATAGGACCGCTACGCTCGCTCGCTGGGATCCCGCCTTCGCGGCGCCCGGGTTCACGTACAGCCGCTTCCCTTCCCACCAGCTTCGAGCAACGTGGGTATGACCGAAGACCACCACGTCGATCGCCTCGTCCTGAAGGCTCCTTCGCGCCAGCTCCTCAGGCAGGTGCTCCAAGTTGTGGACCAGGGCAATGGCACGTCCTGCCCAATGGACAAGGCGAAAGGTGGGGAGCGCCAGCAGCGTCAGCGACCGGTCCATGTTCCCGCGCACGGCCAGCACCGGGGCGAGCACCTCCAGGTCGGATAAGACAGTTGAAGATTCGACGTCGCCTGCGTGGAGAATCAGCTCTACTCCCTCAAACAAATCGTAGACCCGAGGGTGCAGGGACCCGTGGGTGTCGGAGAGTAATCCGATCTTACCCAAGCTTCACCCCATCCACCCCACCACGAGGTAGAGAATCGCGCTTATCCCAGCTGCGAGCAAGGCGTACGGAAGTTGCGTCCGGACATGGTCGATGTGATCGCAGGCGGAGGCCATAGAGGCGATGATCGTTGTGTCGGAAATAGGAGAACAATGGTCGCCGAATACCCCTCCCCCCAGAACGGCGGCCACCGTGGGGGCCAGAGGTACACCGAGCAGCGAGGCCATGGGGACCGCAATGGGCATCATAACGGCGAACGTGCCCCAGGAGGTGCCGGTCGCAAAGGCGATGAAGCAACTGGCGGCGAATACCACCAGGGGAACAAGCTTCGGGCTTAGCCACCGCTCGGCCACCTGAGCCACGTAGATACCCGTACCCAGCTGCCGACACAGGGATCCCAGGGCGAAGGCGAATACCATGAGAGCAGCCAGGGGCATCAAACCTCCGGCACCCCGCATGAACTGGTCGCTGAGTTCCCGCAGGCTCATGATCCTCTGCGCCCGGTACATCAGGCCGGCAATGGCGATGCTGACCAATACCGCCCACAGCACGGCCGTGGAACCCGAACCGCGCATCAGGTTGCCACCTCCGGTAACCAGGAGGCCCACGGGCATGGCCGTCACCAGCGCCGCAAGGGGAACAGTCATGTTGCGAGCCCGGGCAGCAACCTTGTCCTTGGCCTCCACCGTCAGCACATCTGTAGAGATGAGCGGCTCAGACCCGTCCCAGAGAAGCTTTCCCTCCTCCCGCACCCGCCTCTCGGCCGCACGCATGGGGCCCACGTTCCAATCCAAGAGAACCGAGAAAAGAACCAAGCCGATCGCCAGGAGCGCGTAGAAATTGTAAGGCATGGAACGCAGAAACGTTTCGACCGGTGAAGCCACACCTTGTTCGGAAAGGAGCCCAATCACAAAGGCGCCCCAGGCGTTCAGGGGGATCAAAATGCACTTGGGAGCTGAGGTGGAGTCGCAGATGTAGGCCAGCTTTTCCCGCGAGATCCGCAGGCGGTCGAACAGGGGACGGGCCACGGTACCAGCCACAAGGACACAGATGCTCGATTCGACGAAAATGACCATCCCGATCAGCCAGGCGAGCAGTCCGGCCTGCCGGCGGCTTCGGACCCAGCCCCGACCGACCACGGCATCCACGAAGCCCTGCATTCCTCCGGAATATTGCGTGTAGACGATTACGACCCCCATCAGCGTGCTGAAAAGGATGACCTTGGTATTCGCCGGGTCTTGAAAGACCTGCACAATCGCGTCTAGGGCCCGGGCAGCGCCCGTCAGGGGGTTCAGCCCGGAGAGAATCGTCCACCCAAGCCAAACGCCCACGAACAGCGATAGATAAACCTGGCGGGTCGAGATGGCGAGGGCAATGGCAACCAACGGGGGCAACACCGAAGGCCAGCCGACCGTTTCACCCTGCATTCTGTCCCGTCTCCGGTTGGGATCGGTCCACCTTACAGGACCCGTTGAACGCGATCTACGCCGCGGGGTCAGGCGGTTGGGGAGGTGTCCACGGCGCGCCGGACTCCGAGACGCTCCCGCAGGCGATTCAGCTTTTCCACTTCCTCGCGGCTCAGCAGGCGTTCGCCTCCCAGCAGGCGGGCGATGAAGCTGATCTGAGCGAAGTGCTCCAGGCGCTCCAGCTTCCAGAAAGTCTCCAGAAGATTCTGACCTACCGTCACCACCCCGTGATTGGCAAGGAGAAAGGCGTCGGCTTGGTGCAGGTACCGACCCAGCGCTTGCGCCAGCTCTTCCGTCCCCGGTGTTGCATACTCCACCACAGGCACGGGCCCGAGGGCCAGGACCGCCTCAGCCAGCACGTTCTTATCGAGGGGAATTCCCGCCACCGCGAAGGCCGTGCTGAAGAGCGGGTGAGCGTGCACAACGGCTCGCACGTCCAGCCTCTCCCGGTAGACGTAAAGATGCATGGGAAGCTCGGATGAAGGGGCATGACCGTCGGCAGCCAGAACCCGGCCCTCCAGATCCACAACGACCAGCTCCTCAGGACTGATCCGACCTTTACTGACCCCTGTGGGGGTGATGAGAACACGGCCGTCCTCGAGGCGTACACTGACATTGCCATCGTTGGCGGCGACAAAACCCTTCTGGTAAATCTTGGCGCAAACATCGACCATTTCCTGGCGAACGCGGTACTCGGTGGCGAAGTCCATATTCTCCTCCAAACAGCGACTGTCGAGCAGACCGAGGGGCAAGAAAGACGGTTTGTCGGACCCCCTGCTTAGCGCAGCACATCGGTGCCCACGTAGTCGCGCAGCACCTCGGGCACAATAACCGTCCCCTCATCGGTCTGGTAGTTTTCAAGGATGGCGATCACGGTGCGGGGCAGGGCCAGACCCGACCCATTCAACGTGTGCACAAACTGGGCTTTCCCCCCTTCTTTGGGGCGGTAACGGATGTTGGCGCGCCGAGCCTGGAAATCCTCGAAGTTGCTGCAGCTCGACACCTCCAGGTACCTTTTGACCCCCGGGGCCCAGACCTCCAGATCGTAGCACATTGCAGCGGCGAAGCTCAGCTCACCCGTGCACAGCTTCACGACGCGGTACGGCAGCTTTAGCAGCTGGAGGACCTCCTCCGCGTCGCGCACCAGGGACTCAAGCTCATCGTAGGAGGTCGAGGGCTCCACAAACTTCACCAGCTCCACTTTGTCGAACTGATGGATGCGCACCAGTCCCCTCGTCTCACGACCGTAACTGCCCGCCTCGCGCCGGAAACAGGGCGTGTAGGCTACGTACTTGAGCGGAAGAAGCTCGCCGTCGAGGATTTCATCCCGGTGCAAATTGGTGACCGGGACCTCCGCCGTGGGGATCAGGAAGAGGTCATCCTGTTCCACGCGGTACATGTCCTCCTCCAGCTTGGGAAGCTGTCCGGTCCCGAACATGGTCTCGCGGCGCACGAGGGCGGGGGGCCAGATCTCCGTGTAGCCGTGTTTCTGGACGTGCAGATCGATCATGAAGTTGATGAGGGCGCGTTCCAGCCTGGCGCCCATGCCACGAAAGCTCACGAAAAACGAGCCGCTGATCTTCGAGGCGCGGCCGAAATCGACCAGGCCCAGCTTCTCTGCCAGCTCCCAGTGCGGCTTGGGCTCAAAGTCCATCTCGGGGATCTCCCCCCACCGGCGGACCTCCACATTGTCGCGCTCGTCCTTCCCCACAGGCACAGTGGGGTGGGGGATGTTGGGGATCCGGATGAGGATCTCCTGCATCCCTGCTTCGATCTCCTGGAGCCGGCTGTCCAGAGCCTTAATTCGCTCGGCGACCTGCCGCATCCGGAGGATGTCGCTCTCGGGATCCATCCCTTGCTTCTTCTTGCGGGCGATCTCTTCCGACACCCGGTTTCGCTCGTGCTTCAACTGCTCCGCCTCGGCGAGGAGGGAACGCCTCTCGTTGTCGAGCTCCAGGAGGCGATCGAGATCGGCTTTTTCCCGTTTCCACTCGATGGCTTTCCGCACAAGGTCCGGATTCTCTCGGATGAAGCGAAGATCGAGCATCTTACCTACCCTTCCCTGCCAGAGCCACGTAGATGGTCGTCAGCAGGATCTTGAAGTCCATGCGCAGCGACATGTTCTCGATGTAGAAGAGATCGTACTCCAGTTTCTTCCGCACGTCCTCGATGGAGGTATCATAGTGCCCTTTCACCTGCGCCCATCCGGTAATTCCGGGTTTGACGCGCAGGCGACGTGTGTATAGGGGAATCTGATGCTTGAGCCTTCGCACGAAGTACGGCCGTTCCGGCCTAGGGCCGACGAGGCTCATGTCCCCCGCCAGCACGTTGATTAGCTGCGGGAACTCATCGATGCGCAGCTTACGCAGAATCTTTCCCACACGGGTGATGCGCGGATCGTCCTCCTCCGCCCATTTGGGCCCCGTCATCTTTTCCGCCCCTTCGATCATCGAGCGGAACTTGTAGATGGTGAAGATCTTGCCGTCTTTGCCGACGCGCTTCTGCTTGAAGAGCACGGGGCCAGGGGAATCCAGCTTGATGGCCAGAGCGACCAGGATCCAGAGGGGGATCCCTGCCACGAGAACCACCAAGGAGACCACAATGTCCATCAGGCGCTTGATCCGCTCCTCCCAGGGCGGCATCAGGCGCGGCATCACTTCGATCAGCGGTACCCCATAGAGCTGGTTGGTGCGAGCCTGGCCCAGCACAATGTCGTACAGATCCGGCTGAATCTTGACGCCCACAGGCAAGCCATCGCATTGGTCGAGGATTTCGACAAGTTGCCTACGCTCGTCTTCCTCAAGCGCTACCACGATCTCTTCCACTTGGTGCTGCCGGATGATCTGCGGCAGCTTGCGGAGGTGCCCCAACACAGGAAATTCCTCGACGCTCTGCCTCTTGTGGGGGCCGGGCGTCGTCTGGACGAACCCAATCACCCGATAACCGAGAGCGGGAAATTCCCCCAGCCGGCGGGCCAGCTCTCGCGCCTTTTCATTGACCCCCACGACTACCGTCCGGCGCAGACCGATGCCCCGCTCGAGCAATTTCCGCTGCACCGTGCGCAGGGCCATGCGGCCCGTGCCTACAAAAAGAATCAGGAGAGCCCAATAGGTGACGATCAGCACACGGCTCAGCGTAATCGGGGTCTGCAAATCCCTCTCGAGGTCGAGGGTGGCGACAAAAATCAACCCCACGCCCACCGAAATGGCCTTCAACAAGGCCACGAATTCGTCCAGCCGTGACTGGGCATGCCAGCCGCGGTAGAGGCCGTAGAATAGCAACAACGACACCCAGTAAAGCCAGATCAGGGACGAGATCAGCAGTCGATGGCCGAGGCCAAAGCCGGCGAAGAACCCCATCTCCTGGCGGACGGCCGCCCACGTAAGGAACGCGGCGTGAATCGCCAGGAAATCCACAACAAAAGTGACCGCTCTTGAAATTCGTTTAGGCATCAGCCCTGCCCCGGAACCGCCGTTCCCGCCGGCTTCTTCCGGTAGAAAAAGCCCACTATAGCCCCGCTCGCCCAGGCCAAGTGCATTGTCAAGAAGGCAACGGGCAGTACCGGGAAATATTTCCAACCTGCCCTTCGCGCAATCGCCCCAGAGGCCAAGATATTGAGAGCAGCATACGCGCCCGCGAGAATCCACAGGGCCGGAACGACACGTCCGACGAAAAGGCTGGCAGCCGTCAGTATGGAGCCTGTAAGGAGAACGACAGGTGGCAGGACGTGAAGAGGCTTCACGGCGTCCGGGTGCTTGCGCACGACGTTCATCCGTTGGACCCCGTACCAGAAAAACTGCTTGGCCAATCGGTCCAGCGTCTTCCTTGGGTAATAGTAAGACACGATGTCCGGAGAAAAAAAGATCCGGTGGCCTGCCTTACGGATCCGCCAGTTGAACTCCGCATCTTCGGCTATGGGCAACGACTCATCGAAGTAGCCCACTTGCTCAAAGAGCCAGCGGCGGTATGCCGCGTATACAACTGTGTCGACAAAGCGCGGTTTGCGCAGGTAACGGTACGGCGCGCTGGTAATCCCGAAAGGGGATCCCATCGCGAGCCCAATGGCTTGTTGCATGTACGTATCCCCGACGTTGACCTGCGTGCCGCCTACCACTGGCACATCCACCTCGTTTAGGTACTCGACGTTCTTGCGTACGAAATCGGGCCGAACGGTTGTGTGGGATCCCAGAATGATCACCACGTCGCTGTGCGAATTGCGAATCCCAACGTTGATGCTGGTCGGCGTGAGACGAGCGGGATTATCGAAAATGCGGATGTTCGAATAGCGTCGGGCGTATTCTTCGACTACCTGCCGGCTGCCATCGGTGGACATGCCATTGACCACCGCAATTTCGATTAGTTCCTGCGGGTAGTCCTGAGCCAAAAGGGAGTCCAGGCAGCGCCCTATATTCTCCCTCTCGTTGTACATGGGGATAACCACGGCTACGCGATCGCGGTAGACGGTTTCCTTCGGTAAAAAGGTCTCCGCGTCCGTTTTCTCCACCGTGCTCATGCTCCGTGACTTCTCATTCGGTTGAAGAATTCGCGAACACATAGGGCCACGTAATCGATTTGCTCTTCTGTCAGTTCTGGATACATGGGTAAGGAGAGCATGTGTTTGGCTAGGTACTCGGTGTGGGGAAAGTCCCCTTCCTGATACCCAAGGTCGCGATAGGCCTCGAGGAGATGGATCGGGATGGGGTAGTGGATCCCAGTCTGAACTCCTTTTTGGGCCAGATACTGGCGGAGGGCGTCTCGATATTCGGTTTCGACGATGAACAGATGGTAGATATGGGTGGAGAAGTCCGCCACCCGCTGAAAGCGCAGATCCCCTACGTTCTCCAAGAGAGCCCGGTACGCGTCGGCGTGGCGGGCCCGCAGTCGGTTCCATTCGTCGAGGTACCTAAGCTTCACGTTCAACACGGCCGCCTGAAGGGTGTCCAGACGGCAGTTCATACCCTTTTCGATGTGCTCGTACTTCACGCGCTGACCGTAGTTTCGAAGACGCCGGATTTTCTCCGCAAACGCGTCGTTATCGGTGGCAACGAGGCCAGCGTCACCGTAGGCACCCAGGTTCTTGCCTGGGTAAAAGCTGAAACAACCTAATGGGGCCAAGGACCCGCACTTGCGCCCCTTATAAAGAGTGCCGTGAGCCTGCGCAGCATCTTCAATTACCCAAAGCCCGTATTTCGCGGCAATGGATAGCACCGCGTCCATGTCGGCTGCCTGTCCCGTGAGATGTACGGGAATGATGGCCCGAGTGCGCGGAGTGATGGCGCTCTCAATCCAATCAGGATCGATGTTGTAGGTGTCGCGAACGCAATCTACGAGTACGGGGCGAGCGCCAACCGTGCTTACCGCAAGGGCGGTCGCGACAAAGGTGTTGGCAGGAATGATCACCTCGTCCCCTGGTCCGATTCCAAGCGTGCGTAGAGCAAGGTGCAGGGCGTCCAGCCCGCTGCTTACTCCGACGGCGTGGGCTACGCCCAGGTACTCAGCGAAGCGGCGCTCGAAGTTTTCCACCTCGCTTCCGAGGATAAAATCGCAGCGCTCGAGAACCCTAGCCAGCGCCGAATCAATTTCCGCTCGGAGATTCCTGTACTGAACGCGGAGATCTACGAAGGGCACCTTGACGTCCATTGTTCCTCCTTGCAAGCTATCCAACGGGCCGCAGTCCAGAGTCGCTTTCTTCGAAAATGCGCCCGCACCGCGTACATCGCCACATCGATCCTTCTGGGCTTAGCTTACCGGCGCATTCGCAAACCCAACCGCGAAACCGAGCAGGGTTCCCGAATACCAAGGCATGGGCGGGCACGGGCCGCGTGACCACGGATCCCGCACCAACCAGAGCAAAACGCCCGATGTCGGACCCCGCGAGAATGACGGCCCCCGCGCCCAAAGTAGCTCCCCGGCCGACGTGCGTAGGAACGAGCCACCCTTTCGTCTCATAGCGGGCGGCGGCGAGAGGAAAGCGGGGCGAGCGAGGCCAAAGGTCGTTTGTGAACACGACCTGGGGCCCGATGAAAGCATCATCCTCTATCGTGACGCCCTCCCAGAGCATGTTCCCGTTCTTGATGGTTACCCGGTCGCCGATCCAGACGCCGCTCTCTAAGAAGCAATGGCTCCCAATGTTGCAAAACTTACCAATGTGGACACCGGGCATGATGTGGGTCATGGCCCAGATGCGTGTGCCCTCCCCCACGTCCTCAGTCTCCACCAAAGCCGTCGGGTGTTTGAAATAGGCGTTCATTGGCCGATCCTCACCGGAGAGCCATGGTTACGCAAAGATTGTTCAATGGCTTCCAACACTTCGACCACTTCTAAGGAAAACTCGGGACCCGAGCGCTCCACACGGCCGGAGCGAAGGCATTCAAGGAAATATTGGTTCTGGTTCTTCAGAGGTTCCTGCATCTGCACCTTTGGGAGCAGTACATCGCCTTCCCACATCGTTATCCTTAGGAACTCGCCGTAATCCGCATACTCTTGGACGGCGTTCGCACCCTTGTCGTAGACGGCCACGGGGCTGGTCAGCTCGAGATCGTCCCAGGTCACCATCTTCTTGGTCCCCACCACGGTCATCTGTCGCACCTTCTTAGGATCAAGCCAGCTGGCGCGGATGTTCGCCCAAATGCCGCCTGGGTACCGGAGGGAGATAAAGACCACATCCTCCACACCGGGCTGTAGGAAGCTAGCACCTGTGGCAGAAACCAGCTCAGGCTTTTGCCCGAGGAGGTAGTTGAAAATTGAGACATCGTGGGTCGCAAGGTCATAGGCCGCATTCACATCATTCCGAATAGGCCCGAGGTTGGTGCGCGTGGCCGAAAGATACTGAAGCTGACCGACCTCGCCAGCGTCAACCAGCTCCTTTACCTTCAAGATACCGGGATTGAACAGAAAGACGTGACCCACCATCAGTAAACGCCCCTTGGCCATTGCCATGCGGAGAAGCTCCAAGCCCTCGCGCTTGTTCGTACAGAGAGGCTTTTCACAAAGCACATGCTTGCCGGCAGCTAAACTCTCGCGAACCAGCTCAAAGTGGGTCTTTGTCGGGGTGGCAACGACGACCGCGTCGACCTTGGGGTCCTGGAGCGCCAAAGCGGGATCTGCTGCAATGGCGAGCCCAGGGAATAGAGTTTGGACTCGCTCCCTCCTAGTCTTGTCAATATCCACCGCCCATAGCACCTCCGCCTCAGGTAAGGAACGGAAGATACGGATGTGGTTTGGCCCCCAATGGCCACACCCTATGACCGCGATGCCGATTTTCCCATCGCGCAAGATCGCACCTCCCGTGGCTCTAAGAGTCAGATGGAAAAGACGCCAACTCTTCTACTCGAGTGTGCCCTCATGCCCGCTTAACAATCCCCCAGAATCCGCTTGTAGAAAGAGACCAACCGCTCTTCCATCTTTTCCCAAACGAACTCATCTCGCGCTGCTCGGGTCTCTTCCTTGAGTCGCTGCAGGCGTCCTGGGTCGTCGAGGAGAACCCGCAGGGAGTCCGCCAGCGCTTCGGAAGAGGGTTCTGGGACCAGAACAATTCCGCCAAACCTCTGCGCAAGCCTTGCCACGTCTCCCACGGGATTGGCAATCACCGGAACCCCGCAGGACAAGCATTCCAGTAGCTTGGCGGGGGTAATGAACCTGTGCTCCTCCAGGCGCGTGTACAAGGCGACCGCCACATCCAGCATGGCGTAGTATCGTGGAACTTCCGGGTACGGTACTGCCCCCACGTGCTGGACGTAGGGTGCGAGTCTAAGCCTTTCTTCCAATTCCTCGCGAATGTCGGGATGGACTTTGCCCACAAGCAGCGCTTCGACATCGTACCCTTGCCGCCGCAACAGCTCAAGGGCAGCGAAAATCTCCTCGATCCCCGTACCCCGCTTAATGAAACCCACACGGCCCACAACCAGCCGGCCTTGCTTGTCCCGCCGCCAGGAATCAGCTTGTTCTACAAACCCCCGTGGCGGCACGTTACGGAGCTGAACAGCCTCTCTTATCCGCCATTTTCCGTATTTTTTCCACTGGACATCCACCGTCAGCAATACCCCGTGGGCGCAGCGGGCAGCTACCCTTTCGAAGAGGAGGAAGAGAAAGGGGAACGGGAAAGGGTAAAGATTGTAATAGTCCATCTCGTGAACGTCAAAAATGACCCGTAACCCTCGCCAGCGGGCCACAAGTCCCAGGGGCATGGTGTCTAAATCGTGGCAGTGGACGACATCGTACCTGCCCTGGCGAAGCTTCTCCCACGCGAAGAGAAAGAAACCGAGGAAGCCACTGAGCTGCCTGAAACGCCCCCCAATTGGGCTGCGACGCCTGTACCTCCACACGGTAATCCCGTCGCACCTCTCAACTGGTGGAAGACGGGCCTCCCGGTCCCAGGCGACTACGGTCAAGTCGTACCCGTGCCGCCGCAGGCTTACGGCCTCTTTGTAGACCCGCGGATCGGGTTCGAAGCCGGTGGTGACCACCATCATTACCCTGCGTCCATCCAGCATCACAACTCCCGAACGCTAAACCTGGGCTTCCGACCTACCCACGAATCGCGCCAAAAGCTCCCATTCCCGTGGCCGAAAATAGCCGGTAATGGCGACCATAGCCGCCATGGCCCCAACAACGAGGACAATCTGAAGGGGAGGGAAAAGTCCCCTTGCGGCATAGGCTGCAAACCAGGTCCCACCTACGACTGCCGCGACGCGTGGCATATCCCTAAACAGACGAGTCCCCGTACAGCGGCCCACAAGTAGGCCGAACAGAACAGCGCTCAATAGGGCGGTAGCCAAACGGGTGTAGGCAGCACCCATGTAGCCGCCCCGCTGGATGAGAATCCAGTTCAAGCACACGTTGCAAGTCAGCACTGAAAACATGGTCACGGTAGCCAGGTGCTGCCGCCCAACGCCGATCAAGATCTCCACCAAATAGAACGTGAGGAACATCAGGCCCAACGCGACCGCAATCAGACTGAACGCGGGGGCGGCTGCCCAGTACTCTTGCCGATAAAGCAGCCCGTAGATCCATGCCCCGTTGAAGTACAGTCCCGCTGCGATGGCCAGTCCGAGGAGCAAAAGCAGCTTCAGGCCTGTGCTTAGGACCCGATCGAATAGCATCCGATCCGACCGGTACGCGCGTGAATACACCGGGAAGAGAGACATGGTAATCGGGGTGGACAGCAGCGTCAGGGGCAACACCAGTCGGGTAGCGGAAGTGTAGAGACCCACTTCGGCATCGTCTCGAAGCAATGAGACCAGAAGGACGTCGAGACGCGTGTTGAGGTTTGAAAAGGCCAGGTAAAGCATGACCGGGATCGATTGGGACAAGAGCCTGCTTGCCAATCGTGGATCAAATCTCCAGGTCACCGTGTTCTCCCGGAAAAAACGACCGGCAAGCACGGCAAAACCGAAGAAGTTGGAAGCAGTGTAAGCGACAGCCATCTCTGAGACTCCGGCGCCCCTATGACCCCCCCAAAAGACCAAACCGAGGAAAATTAGGTTATCAACGAAGATGAGTGACATAGGCAGTGTCATACGAAGGTCCGCCTGGAAAACGGTCTCGAAAAAGGAGCGGGCAGAGGCTATCCTGCTGGACACGAGGAGATTGACCGACACAATGAGCACGAGGTACACCACCTCGGCTGGATATCTTAGAGCTAGGATACAAGCCCAACAGGCGAACATCCCGATTACCAGGGAAATACCTCTGAGCCACAGCCCCGTGCCAAGAATACGCTCGCGCCCGATCTCGCCCTTCGCTAGCTCACGGACGAGGATCTGGTTGCAGCCAGCGTTCACGAGGATGTCAAAGAACCCAACATAGGTAAGCACAAAAGACAACCGGCCGTAGAGAGTCTCCCCGAGATAATTGGCAAGGTAGACAAAAGCTGCCAGATTGATGATCAGGTTCGCGAGCCGCCCACCATAGATAGCCAGTGAATTCTTGCCGACCCGTTTCTCAAGCGCCCTGTCCAATCCCGCCTAAGCCCCTATTTGGAATCTGCGGCGTCGGAGTTTACAGCGCACAGAAGACCCAGGAAGTACCACAGCCGACGGTTGTGACTAAGGTCGCCGCTGAACTGAGCCCCAACAAAGAGGAAGAGAATCCCTAAGCCCACAGCAAGGTAAATTCTTCCTAAGCTCGCATCGCGGTGCGCGGCCTTGGAACGCGCGGCCGACACGCCCACCAATAACGTAGCCCAATGTCCGAGTAAAAGCAAAAGACCGATTGCCCCTCCCTCACACAAGACCTCCAGGAAGATATTGTGGGGCCACCACGGAACGTCCTCGTGGTAATACTCATGACTAAATCCGCCAGACCCGAGGCCGAGCGTTGCCGTGGCCATATCCTCTGTCGTCACATCGAAAGCCCTCTCCCACGCCCGGAGGCGCTGGTACATCGTTAATCGGGACTGGATCTGGGAGACCCAGCTGCGCTCCGTGGAGAAGTCGGAGTAGCGACTCACTAATTTTTCCGGAAGAAGGGACACCAAGGAGACAACTACTACGACTCCAAGAGCCAACCAGCGTAGAGGCCGAAGCGAATGCCTCCTTCGGCTTTCTAGGAAAGCCAAGGCAAGAAGGCAAATAAGGAGACTCAAAGTAGGGCCGCGGCTATTGGCAGCCAGAACCACGGCGGTCATCAGCAGGGAACCGGCGTAGGCCAGAAGGCGAGCTCCCCGAGAACGAAGGCCCGGCCCGAGAGCGAAGGACGCTACTGCTATCGTTCCCAACCACTGGGCGTAACTGATAGGGTTTACGCCCAGGAAGGAAGCGCGGTAGAATTCGTAGATCTTAGGCAGGTTCCCTAAGGCCCGGCTAAGGGTAGCGACTGTATATATGGAAGTGCCCAATGCCATGAAAAACAGGACCCAGAGGGACCGAACGACCGATTCCCTACCTGCCATCCCAGACGCAGCCAGAAAAAGGACGCCGCCGAACCCGGCGAAGCTCAAAGCCTTCGACAGGCCGTAAGCTGGAGAGGGGCTCCAGCTCACGCTAAGGAGCAGGTATCCGGCGAAAACCGCAAAGGTGAGAAGAGACGCCCACTGCGACACGGGCATTCCCCGGGGCTGGCGAAGCCAACGGAGGAGGTACGCCACCAGCGCCAGGAGCGCCAACACGAGCGTGAAGTCAAGGGTCCGGAAGATGGGAAGGGCGAGCGTTGCCCACTCCTTGAAGATCCCAGAGGAAAAGAGAAGAGCCACCCAGAATTCAGGGAGGTACCAAAGAAGGAGAACAAGAGTAGGCCCGATGACCACGCCTGCCAAGCCGACCCACTCGTACAACGACACGAGCGCCATCGACCCGGCCAACGCGGCAAGAAATGCCCCTCCCACGGCCCATCGCAGTTCTCGGTCGCCTAATGCCCAATCTGCCACCGCTCAGCCCTTGTCAACGCGAAGGCTTAGGCTTGAATAGCCAAACCAGCTCGACGTACTTCCTGTAGCGCTCGGGGTCGCGATGCTGAATCTCTTCAGCCCGAGCCAGGAGCAAGACAACCAGACAAGCCCAGATGCCCACCACACCAGTGCTGGCCAGGACGATGAGCGCCCGCTTTGGCTTGGCCTTTCGCTGGGGAGGTACAGCAGGGTCCAGAACTTGAATCACGGGGGTGGTTCGGGCTTCCCGAATCCGTGCCTGCTCGTACTGCTCCGTCAGGAATTCGTACAGTTGCCTCTGAACACGGACCTCGCGATAGAGTTGGCCGTACTGTATAGCCACACTGGGAAGTTGCTCAAATGGAATTACCAACCCTGCTGCGCTCTTTTCGTCGAAGAGAGACGAATTCGGCCCATACCTCATCTCCCCCAGCTGCCGCCGCAGCTCCTCCAACTGAAACCGCAGCCGGCGGATCTCATCGTGTTCCGGGGAGAGGTAGCGGGACTTCACGCCGAGCTCAACTTCGGTCGCGTAAATACGCGCCTGCACCTCCGCAGCGTGCTGAATCTCGGCCTGGGTCTGGAGGGAAATATCAAAGGTCCCATATTTCAAACTGAATTCCTTCAACCTATCCTCGGCAGCCTGAAGGTCCCTCTTGTTCTGCTCCAGCCGGTTAGCGATAAAGATACGGTCGTTCTTCGCCTTCTCTACTTCGAAGTGGGTTAGAAGGCTGTCGAGGAGGCGAACGAATTCATTGGCCATCGATGCCGCAGTCTCGGGATCCCGGTCCAAGACCGATATGGTGATGGTGTTCTCTTCGTTAATATCGACGCTGGTCTTCTTCCGCAGGTACCGAATCGCATCGTCCATTCGGCGCTTGCCGTAGCGCTCCATGATCCGGAATTTTCGAATGACCTTCTCCGCTACCACCCGGCTCTCAAGGATCGCCTTGTACTTGAGCGTTTCTTCCGAGTAGCCAAGGAGATTGAAGGAACTCACGGGGATCGTCTGCTCCAGAGAGAAAAGGCCGAGATCCCTTCGCGGAGGCATTACCGTAGCGCTGGCTCGATACCACTTGGGAAGAAGCAAGCTTACGACGATGGAAACCACGAAGCTAATGGCTGTCGCCCCGAGCACGAAACGCCTCCGCCTGGCCAGCGCGTACAGCACGTCTACCAGAGTCCATTCGCTCATCGCGATCACCGATCTGTATTCAGCCCAGGAAGCTCAATGCCGGCCCCCAAGGGTCACCCCAAAGCATCGTAGCCCGTTCAGATGACCCCAATCGCCTTGGCCGCCAGCACTATCGAGGCGATACCCGACGTAATGCTGAGATAATCGATCCACCGTCGCCGAGGGGTTTCCGGCAAGAAGATAAAATCACCGCGCTCAACCTCCTCATTCGGGCCAGTCGCCCACTTGCCTGTTCGCCGGTGGTATACCCTAAGGGCTCTCACATTAGCGCTCTCCCGGCTTCCGCCCGCCATTCCCACGTAGTCCAGGGCCCTGAAACCTGGCATGAAGGGCAAATTGCCCGGATTCTGCACAGCTCCGGACACATAGACGTCGCGTTGGATCACAGGCAGTTGTACCACGTCCCCTGGCATCAGAGGAGAATCCGCAAAAAGTACCCCTCCTTGATCATCGCTACCAAACAGGTCTACTCGATAACGCCAGAGTCTACCATTAACTGTGCGTTCAACATAGATATCCTGGGGATCGACCATCCGCAGGTATGGGGAGAAGCTGCGTACGAATTCCCATACCGTCTGGCCAGGACGGAGCCTGTAATAGCCGGCTATTTCATTGATTCCCTCCAGGCGCACCACGGACTCGCGGAGATCGATAGCTGGCACGTAGATTACATCGCCATCTCGGACGTAGGAGTTCTGACTGAGGTCGCCCCTCTGAAGGTACCGTACATAGTCCAGTGTATCCACCGTGCCGTCTTGGTGGCGGATCTGGACATGGGCCCGGTCGCTCCAGGGGGTGAAACCGCCTGCCATCTGGATAAGCCGGGACACGCGATCTATGGTACTAGCCACGTAAGTGTCAGGGTTCTGAATCTCACCGAGCACGTGCACGCGAATGGGGCGTAGACGTAGAAGGATCACCGATAAGCGCGCCAGACGATATTTCTCCAGATTCAGCGCAGAAACCAGTGCCTTCACCTCCGCGAGCTTCTTTCCCCCAACATCCAAGACAGCCAGAGAAGGTAAGACGAGCTTCCCTTCGGGCGTCACTACCGACTCAAACGTCCAGGGCTCCGTACCGAAGGAGCTGATGAGAAACACATCACCCGGGCCCACTACGTATTCGCTGTCACTGACGGTACCCTCAAGGGCCTGGATCTGATCGTAGGGGGTCGGGGTCTTATGCAGCTGGACCACCTCCTGTTCCGATGTAGCTGCTGCCCCTGATGTCCTTGTTCCACCAAGTTGACCAAGACCAAGGGAAGGAGAAAGTACAGCTACTGCCATCAGCGATAGCAAAATAATTGCGTGCAGAACATGAAACCGTGTTCTGCAAATTCTGCTGAACCTGTCGTTCACCTTTTTACCTCCGAGTGACGACCCTAAATGGCCTTCCTCCCACCTACTGAAGAACCAGCCATTCCCCTCGAGGTGCCGATCTAGAATCGCGACCCGCTCCCGAGTCGTAGCAGGATCCCTTTCGGCGCTGGGAACTTCCCCAGTGCGTTGCGGGTGTCCACGATCGCCCGAGCATGCTCCGCAATCATTTTGTAGTCGAGATTGGAGTGGTTCGTGGTGATGACCACGACGTCACTTCGCTGCACAAGCTCCGCACTCAGTGGCTGCGACCGAAGCATGTGACCCTTAACCTCAACTTCCGGCACGAACGGATCGCAATAGGAAACCTCCGTGGCCCCGCGCTCATAAAGCAACTCTATAAGCTTAAGCGCAGGAGAGTTTCGCGTATCATCAATGTCTTTCTTGAAGGCAACCCCAACAATCAGGATCCTTGCCTTGCGAAACGGGGCACCCACTTCGCTCAAGGCCCTTCGGATCATCCCCAGCACATAGAATGGCATGTCCTCGTTGGTCTCGGCAGCCAGCTCGATGAAATTGGTGTGGAAGTCGTACTCCCGGGCCTTCCACGACAGATAGTAAGGATCGACCAGGATGCAGTGACCGCCGATGCCAGGACCGGGGTAGAACGGCATGAAGCCGAAGGGCTTAGTGGAGGCGGCCTCGATCACCTCCCAGATGTCGATTCCCCCCATGCGATCACAAAGTCGAGCCAGCTCGTTCACAAGAGCGATGTTCACGCTGCGAAAGATGTTCTCCAGCAGCTTGGTCATCTCCGCCGCACGGGGGCTGCTCACGATGTGCACCTTGTTCACCACCTGCTTGATGGCCAGCGCGGCAAGCTCCGTGCAGCGCTTGGTCACTCCGCCTACCACCACAGGGGTGTTGGCGGTCGTGAATTTCTTGTTGCCGGGGTCAATTCGTTCAGGGGAGAAAGCCAGGTAGAAGTCCTCACCAACCTTCAGCCCGCTTCGTTCCAAGATGGGGAGGACGACCTTCTCCGTAGTCTCCGGATACGTGGTGCTCTTGAGTATCACCAGTTGTCCGATGCGCAGGCGTTTGCGGATCTCGTCTGAAGCGCTTTCAATGTAGCTGATGTCCGGATCCTTGTTCGGGGTAAAGGGGGTAGGGACACAGATGTAGATCACATCGCATTCGCCGAGTCGCTCAAAGGTGGCGAAGGCTTCCAGCTTTCCGGACTCCACGCAAGCGGCCAGCCTTTCGTTGGGAATGTCGAGGATGTAGTTCTCTTTTCGACGAATCTTCTCCACCTTGCGGGCGTCGATGTCGAAACCGAGGGTTGGGAACCCTTTCTCCGCGTACTCGACGGCGAGGGGCAGGCCAACGTATCCCAGCCCAATCACCCCGATCTTGGCCTCTTTCCGGCGGATCTTCTCGTCCAGCGGTCTACCTTGGTCGTGCATCCGACGCTCCCCGTGGCTTTAGAGGTCCCTTTGGTAGTGCTTCCTGTAGTACTCGAGATATTCTCCGCTCTTGAGTGGCTCCCACCACCAGCGGTTCTGTCTATACCAGTCTATCGTGTAGTCCATCGCCTCTTCGAAGGTCCGGCTTGGCTTCCAGCCCAGAGCCCGGATCTTGCTCCAGTCAAGGGAGTACCGACGGTCATGCCCGGGACGGTCTTTCACAAAGACCATCAGGGAGCGAGGCTTTCCGAGACGGTCTAAGATAAACTCCGTGATTTCGAGATTGGTCTTCTCGTTGCCCGCGCCGATGTTGTACACCTCGCCATCCTTTCCCTCGCGCATCACCACATCGATGGCGCGGCAGTGGTCCTCCACGTAGATCCAATCGCGCACATTCAGGCCGTCGCCGTAGATTGGCAGCTCCTTGTCGTCGAGGGCGTTCGTAATGAAGAGGGGGATCAGCTTTTCGGGGTATTGGTAGGGGCCGAAGTTGTTGGAGCAACGGGTGATGACCACGGGCAAGCCGTAGGTCACAAAGTACGAGTAGGCCAGGCGATCCCCTCCGGCCTTGGACGCTGAGTAAGGGCTGGATGGCATGAGGGCATCGGTCTCCTTGAACGAGCCGGACTCGATACTGCCGTAGACCTCGTCGGTGGAGATCTGCACGAACTTCTTTACGCGGTGCTTCTTGGCCGCCTCCAGCAGGACGTACACCCCGAGCACGTCCGTGCGGATGAAATCGCCCGGTGACCCGATGGAGCGATCCACGTGGCTCTCGGCGGCAAAGTTCACCACGATGTCCACCCCGGACATGACTTCATCCACCAGGCGCTCATCGCAGATGTCGCCACGGACGAAGCGGTAATTGGGCCGGTCGCTCACGTCTTTCAGGTTGTTCAGATTGCCTGCGTAGGTGAGCTTGTCGAGATTGATGACCTCGCATTCCGGATACCGGGCCATCAGGTATCGGATGAAATTGCTGCCGATGAACCCCGCCCCCCCGGTGATCAAGAACCTCTCCATCGCCGCTTCTCCCTATTCACAACTCGGCCGATGCCCGTCCAATAGATGCTCAACCCATCTTGATCTCCCAGCTATAGGGGATTTCCGGCGTGTCGTAGGGCAAGCGATACTCGTCGGGATTCTCGTAATCGTACTTTTCACTCACGGTATTGATGACGATCGCCTCTTTCTGGCCGATGCACTTCCAGCCGTGGTAAACGCCGGCCGGCACATGGATTAACATCGGGTTGTGCTCGCCAATGAAAAACTCGTTCAGCTCGCCCTTGGTCGGCGAATCCTCCCGAGGGTCGTAGAGCACGACTTTCAGCATACCGTGCACCACGGTAAAATTGTCCTCCTGCCTCTTGTGGTAATGCCACGCCTTGATCACCCCTGGGTAGGTGGTGGTCATGTAGACTTGACCGAAGCGGCTGAATTCCGGGTCGTCCTCCCGCAGGATCTCCATGAGTCGACCCCGCTCATCCGGAATCACGCGCAGCTTCTTGACTCGCACTCCGTGGATCATCCGCGGCCTCCAGATCGTCGGCGAAGTTACGCAACAGGCTCAGCAAAGACAAAGAGTTTCTCGATCCCTACGGCGATTGTGCCCAGATGGTAATCTCCTCGCCGGGCTTCACTTCGAGCTCCACGAGGCGACCCTCGCGCACCACCGGGGCTTTGCGGCCCCCGCTTCGCAGCATTATGCTTGCGTGCCCACGCTTCCAATTATCGGGAAGACCGACGCGTATGGTGAGGGGCACAGGAGCCAAGGCCCGCGTCGCTTTGGGCAGCGACACCCAGAGCGCGCTGCGCCCCTTGCTGACCCTCACCTCCGGAGACAGATTATCGCGCTCCCAGACATAGCTTGCGATCTCGCCTTGGGTGGCTACCCAGAGCGAATCGGAACGCGCCGTCAGGAGATCAAGGAAACCCTCGAAGAAAGCCATAGGCGCCGTATTCGGGTCGCTGGGAGACGGATCCTTGGTGAGCGAATGCCAGAACACAATCAGCCACCCACCGGAGGAGACCGTAGCGTCGATTACCCCCCTCAGAAGCTCCAGATCGTAGGGGGGACATATCCAGAATCCCTTCAGGCAATTCAGCGTTTGCGGATCCACAGGTCGGAGATGGATCGCTCGCTCGTCCCGGAAGCGCTGCGCCCTCTGGCTCAAATGGTAACGCGCCACGATCGGGATGAGCTCGTCCGTATAATCGGCATACGGATAGGCAAAACTGAGCACTTCTTCCAGGCCCCGAATGTTGGCCTTCAACTGGTCCACGGCACGCTGGACTTCCAACTCCACCTCCGCCGGCGGGATAGCCGGGAGCCGCGCATGGGAATAGGTGTGGGAGGCAATTTCGTGTCCTGCCTCGTGCAGCCCGTTCCAGGGGGCCCAGTCCCGAATCCCTTTGGTGTCGAGGTTGAAGGTGCCGAAAAAGCCCCTCGCTTCCATGGCTGGCGCCGCCAGCTCCCAATGGGAACGCCGCGCGTCGTCGAACGAGAGGGTCACGGCGGCCTTCTTATCGAACCTCCAGTAGCAGACGGTTGCCTCGGGCCGGTATTCTTCCTCTACGGGGATGGTCTGACTTGGCACCACGGGGTTGCGCGTACAGGTAATTGCCCACATCCATGGGAGTAACCACAGAGCTTTTTGCATGGACCAAGATCCTCCTGCCGCGGATCCGCACTGCCCGGGGCGCTTCGGGAAGGTTCAACCCTCATCCAGCTGATGGATGTGCACCTCCCCGCTCTCCGTATCCCACACGGCCACCGTCCTTCGCCCCGTCAGCCATCCCCCGCACTCACCCGGGTTAATGACAAGGGTTCTGCCGCTGCGGGTGACTTCCGCTTTATGGGTGTGGCCGTAGATGATCGCGTCGAATTGCTGGCTTGCCTTTAGAGCCTCCAGGTTGTGGGGCTCATGAAGCAGCAACACGGCTTTCCTATCGACTTCGAACTGGTGGGGCGGAGAAAAGATCTTGCCTGCGAACACCCTTGCCAGGCCCAACCGCTCTCCATCGTTGTTTCCGAAGACCATCACCAATGGGCATTCGAGCTCGTTCAACACACCCTGCACAAAAGGCGCCACCAGATCGCCCGCGTGCACCACAAGGCCCACGGATTCCCGTCGGAACACTTCGACCGCCTTTCGCAGGGCATGGAGATTGTCGTGCGAGTCCGCCAAGATCCCGACTTTCATGTCGTCTCACCTCCTCCGCCAGAGCGTAGGGAGGAACAGAGGCCAGTCCACCGCAGGGTCCGGGAGGAAAATGGGGCCGTCCTCTTCGTTTCCCAGGGAGATCGTCTTTCTTGTCCAGGCCAGAAACGCTGTGAGGGCGCACAGGACAGCGTCCATCACGTGGTGAGAAGGGATGGGGCAAGGTTCCCACCGGATTCCGAGGCGCTGCAATCGCTCGAGCTCCGCGAGGCGGGCCTCTCTGCGCTGCTTCCGACCGACCTGGCCACCCCAGAGAACCTTCCTTGTCCCATACGGATAGACCTCGATCACGCTGAATCCCGCTTGCCGGAGACGTTCACCCAAACGCAGCGAACGCTCGACCCATGTGCGGGCGAAGCTCCGAGGCACGGTGAAAAAGCAACCGATCCCCCGGCGTGCCAGCTCCACTTCCGACGACCGGCGAGGCCGGTCGCCCTCCGAATGGGGAGAGAAGAAACGTTCCGGACTTTCCCCGCCCGGAAGACGGAGCGGACCGTCCACCCCGACCAGGAGAACTTCTCCAAGGTCACGCAGCCAGCGCACGATCGCCGCATCTTCGTACAAAGCCACCACGTGGTCTACGCACCCATCCTCTCGGAGGCAGGCGCAATGGGTAGCAACCTCCTCCCGAGACGAAGGATCGATCCCTACAAAATAGCTCATCCGCCGGCTGGACCCGTGCTGCGAGACCTGGACGCCCTTCACAGTTCAAAGTTACGCAAGCTTGTCCTTACGGGCAAGGCCCAGCTGGTCAGAGGGGTCCGCGTGGCCCAGCGATGGCCAGCCCTGCCATCCGCTACGGTCCCGACTTGCAGCGCCTCAGCGGAAGGGCCGGGGCGAAAAGCCACAGCCCCAGAAACGCCTTGTTTCCTTGTGTTCCCTCAGTAAATTAGCGATCCGTGGAAATGAGGCCACGGCGCTCAGTCCTCGGTAGGAGGCAGGGACGCGACCGGGATATGAGGAGGACGCGATCGCTGTCTCCAAAGCGGGAGGGCGGTTCCTTTCGTCCGTATCGGCCGAAGCCAAGGCTGCGCAATATCAGGGTCGGTATCACTTGCTGGGAGAGAAGGCAATGGTGAACGTCGCACTGGTGGGTTATGGGTACTGGGGCCCTAACGTGGCCAGGAACCTGCACGAGCTCCCCAACTGTCGCTTTCAGGTGTGCTGCGATCTGGATCCAGCTCGTCTGGCGCTGGCGCAGGCCCGCTTCCCGCAGATTCGGGTCACGAGTCAGTATTCCGACGTCTTGAGCGACGAGGGGATCGAAGCGGTGGTGATCGCCACTCCGGCACGAAGCCACTTTGCCCTGGCCAAGGCGGCCCTCCTGGCCGGGAAGCACGTCCTTGTCGAGAAGCCCCTGGCCATGAGCAGCCAGGAGGCGGAGGAGCTCATTGCGCTGGCCGATGCACAGAAACGGGTTCTGATGGTGGGCCACACCTTCGAGTACAACCCGGCCGTGCTGAAGATCAAGGAGCTGCTGTCCGAAAACCAGCTGGGCGACATCTACTACGCCTACTCCACCCGAGTAAACCTCGGCCGTGTGCAGCGCGATCTGAACGCCCTGTGGAGCATTGCCCCGCACGACATCTCCATCCTCCTCTTTCTGTTCGAGCAGTTGCCTTCGGAGGTCAGTGCACGGGGATCCTCCCACCTCGACCGCTCCATTGAAGACGTGGTGTTCGTCGACTTCCTTTTCCCGAGCGGCATCACGGCCCACATTCACGTGAGCTGGCTGGACCCCAGCAAGGTGCGACGGATGACCATCGTCGGCAGCAAGAAGATGGTGGTCTACGACGACCTGGAGACCGAGGGCAAGGTGAAAGTCTACGATAAGGGCGTGCTCAAGGTGGGGGATGGGCAGATTTTCGGCGAATTCCAGTACCGACTCCATTCCGGCGACATCTACATTCCCAAGATCGACCTGTCGGAGCCGCTCCGTAATGAGTGCGCTCACTTCCTCGAATGCATTGAGCAGAGGAAATCCCCCCGCACAGACGGTCAATCAGGGCTGCGAGTGATCCGCGTTCTTGAAGCGGCACAGGAATCTTTGCGCAGAAGGGGGGCTCCCGTTCAGCTCCAGTGAGTGCCCGAGGATCCTTCACGCAGGAGGTGGACATGACGTACAGGCTCTATCCGAATGTCGTCCTGGGTCGCGATGTGAAGCTCGGGGATTACGTAGTAATCGGCGTGCCCCCGGCAGGGAAGATGGAAGGGGAGCTGCCCACGAAGATCGGCGATAACGCGGTGATTCGCTCTCACACGGTTATTTACGCGGGCAACGTGATCGGCAAGAACTTCCAGACAGGCCACGGGGTCCTTGTCCGGGAGGAGAACGAGATCGGCGACAACGTCAGCATCGGAAGCCATTCCGTCATCGAGCACCATGTGAAGATCGGTAACGGGGTTCGTATCCACTCCCAGGCGTTTGTGCCTGAATACTCGATCCTCGAGGACGGGTGTTGGATCGGCCCCAATGTAGTGCTCACCAACGCCAAGTATCCCCTCTCCCCGGATGCCAAGAAGAACCTGAAGGGACCCACGATCCGCGCGGGGGCTAAGATCGGGGCCAACGCCACGGTCCTCCCTGGTGTGACGATCGGACGCAACGCCCTGGTCGGCGCTGGCTCCGTCGTGGTAGAGGACGTTCCGGATGGGAAGGTCGTAGCTGGTAATCCGGCTCGGGTGATCAAAGACGTGTCCGAGATCGCAGCGTATCAGCGCAACGTTTGACCTGTACGGGAGACGGCCTATGGCGAAAATCCCTCTGGTGGACCTGAAAGCCCAGTACCAGACCATTCAGGCCGAGATCGACGACGCCATCCACCGCGTCATCGAGAAGACGGCCTTTATTTTGGGAGAGGAGGTTGAGGCCTTCGAGAAAGAGTTCGCAGCCTACTGCGGTGCCGAGTATTGCGTGGGCGTAGCCTCGGGCACCGCAGCTCTGCATCTTGCCCTGCTCGCCTGCGGCGTAGGTCCCGGGGACGAGGTCATCACCACGCCCTTTACGTTCATCGCCACGGCCGAAGCGATCACCCACTGCGGGGCGAGGCCCGTCTTCGTCGACATTGATCCCGAGACATGCCTCCTCGATCCCGGCAAGGTGGAGGCAGCGATCACGCCCTCGACCAAGGCCATCCTACCCGTGCACCTTTACGGTCAGCCTGCAGATATGGATCCGATTCGAGATATCGCGCGCCGCCACGGGCTGCGGGTGGTGGAGGATGCCGCTCAAGCCCACGGGGCTGAGTATCGCGGAAAACGCGCCGGCACCCTGGGCGACGTGGCCTGCTTCAGCTTTTTTCCGGGGAAGAACCTCGGGGCCTACGGCGACGGCGGCGCGGTCGTAACCAACGACCCTGAAATCGCCCGCAAGGTCCGCCGGCTACGGGATCACGGCCGTGAGTCCAAGTACGAACACCTCGAAATCGGCTTCGGCGAAAGACTGGACGCTTTGCAAGCGGCCATCCTGCGCGCCAAGCTGCGTCACCTGGAGGAATGGACGGAGGCCCGACGTCGCCACGCCGCCCATTACGACCGATTGCTCCCGGGCAACGGACTCGTTCGCGTGCGCACCCAGACCGACGTCCGCCACGTCTACCACCTGTACGTTGTGCGCACTCCGCAACGCGACGCCCTGCTGGAGCACTTGCGGCGTCAGGGCATTGGGGCCGGGGTGCACTACCCGATTCCGCTTCACCTTCAGCCCGCTTACGCCAAGGACTATCGCGGCCAAACGTTCCCTGCGGCCGAAGCCGCCGCAAAGGAGGTGCTCTCGCTGCCCCTTTATCCCGAACTGGCTACGGAGCAGGTCGAGTACGTAGCTGGCGCCGTGCGAGAGTTCCTGACCCACTCCGGCTGACCGCGGCAGCAAACAACCGCCGTACATCCGGCGATACCAGAAGTCGGGAGTGACTTCCGGGGGTGCAGGATGACCGCCAGTAAGCGACTTGGCCCGGCCGAGGGTTCGCAGGGAAGGGGGTGTGCTACCAGTCGGCGGGGTCGAGACGAGAAGGGGCAGGGTCTGCCCGGCCTGGGCGAGCCTGTAGGAAGGACACCGGCTGAACGCCTAACCGAAGCGGCCGTCTCCCGTTCCGGATCCGGAGGAGAGGTGAAATGAACAGCGGTCTGTTGCGACTGGCCTTAGCCCAGATCAACGTCACGGTCGGCGACCTGGAAGGGAACAGTGCCCGAATCC
>JAPDPT010000041.1 GCA_034506315.1 candidate division KSB1 bacterium
AGGGACTCCGGGGTCGTCGCGCTCCAGTTCTTGTAGCGATGCTCCGGCTTGAAAGGATCGTGGATATTAGGATCACTCGGGTCGGCCAGCACTTGGGCGTCAGGGTAGAAGTAATCGAATCGAACCCCGAGGTTCACGATCACGTCCCGGAACTCCATCTTGTCCTGGACGTAGGCCGAAAGCTCCAACGGCTGATTGGCAAAGGCGTTGTAGCTCGGCGAGATCCTTTCCGGAATGGCAGGCACGAAGGGGACCACGTCTGTGTTCCCCACTTTCTTGGGCACCACGGAGAAGTCCGTCATCTCGACACGGTAGAAGCGGGCCTCAAATCCGCTCTTCACCTGATGACTCCGGGTGACCTGGCTGGTCAGATCGAACTTGGTTACCCAGTAGGAGGTGCTCCGCTGGAAGTGCTGAGCCGGGGTACCTCCGTCGGAGAAGCTCCACGGCGCCGGTGCGTAGAGGGAGTCCGGATGCACGTAGCCCACGGCATCGCGGGCATCGATCGTGTACCATTTCCGCGTCGTATCGGCCGGGTCTACGTGCTCAACGTACGCCACAGCATCCGTCGGATTCTCGTACAGGTAGTGCTTGTAGCTGGTCGAAAAGCGGGTGAGCTTCAGCTCGTAGAACGTCTTCGCCGAAAGGGTGTGCGTAAGTCCGAGGATGTGGTTGATCCCGTCCTCGAAGCGGTGATAGAGGGCATCGGGGTTGTACTTGAAGTAGTGGTCGTAGAACTTGAACTGGCTCTTATTCCACAGGGTCGTGTACGTGAGCTTAAAGCTGGGCGAGAATCGGTAGGCGAATTTGGTCTGTAGGGTCGTCTTCACATAGGGGTTCATCGGGACGATCTTGCCGTCCCCGAGAAGCCCTTGCGGTGTAAACCAGCGCAGTCCGTAGAGGTAGCCCTCGGAGTTGTAGTGGCGGAGGTTGGCGAAAAACGTCCCATTGCCCCTGGTCGCGGGCAGCGGTCCACTTAGGCTGGCCTGGAGGTCGAAGACCGGGTTCCAGCGCGCCAAGGGGTTGATCCGCTCCAGGCTATCCGGATTGGGAGAATAGAGGGCCTCCCGTTTGCGCAGGCGTGGTTTGAGCACAAAGTAGGTCTCGTCGTCGAACGACAGATAGTCCCCCACGTAGGCCTGAAGCTGCCCGGTAAACTTGGGGGAGCCTTCCTTGGTCACGATGTTGACAATCCCGGAAAGGGCCTGACCATATTCGGCGTTAAACGTGCCGGAGATGACCTGAAGCTCCTGGATGGCCGCATTTTCGACATCGATGCCCATCTGCCCGTTGTACACGTCGGTTGCCGCGATCCCGTCCACCCAGTAGGCGACCTCACCCGCGCGGCCGCCGCGGATGTGGAGCCCGCCGAAAGGGTCCCGGACCAGACCAGCCTGCAGTTCCAGAACATCGGTCATCTCCCTCACTGGGAGCACGCGGATTTGGTCGGCCTGCACCGAGGCCAAGGAGGCGGTCCGGTCCATCTGAATGACGGGGCGCTCGGCCACAACCGTGACCTCTTTGCCGAGCTCCAGCACCGTCGGCTCGAGCTGGAAGTTCACGGTCGCGGTCATATCGGCGCTTACGCGGACGTGCTCCACTCGCTGGCCGCGGTAGCCGATCATCTGGGCCAGGAGGCTGTAGGAGCCGGGGGGCACGCGCAGGATCACGTAATAGCCGTCTGCGTCGGTGGCCGCACCCATGCTCGTCCCCTCGATCATGACGTTGACGCCAGGGAGGGGGTCACCGGTTTGCGCATCGGTCACGCGTCCGGCGATTTTTCCCGTCGTGCCGGCCCACGCAACAGCCGTTACAAGCCAGATTCCGATGCTGGCGGCAAAACTCGACGAGCGTGAGAATCTCATGGCCTTCTCCTATTGCCTTGCTGCGAGGTCACTTGCCCCCGGGATCACCCTTTTCGCCCGTCACCGCCGCAGGTGGAGCGGATCACGAGTCTCGTGCCCAGGGCCTCGTGCCACAGATCCTGGACCCCGTTTTCCAGTTTCTCGGCCAGGCGCTTTACCGCTCGCTGCCCCATTTCGAACATGGGCTGCCGGACCGTGCTGAGACCGATCAGTTCCGAGGGCTGGATGTCGTCGAACGCCACGAGGGCAAGGTCATCGGGGATACGGACGCCTCTCTCGCGGGCTGCGCGGAGTACTCCATAAGCCTGCACATCGCTGGCGACAAAGAGGGCCTCCGGCTGTTCGTCCAACTCCAGCAAGCGGATCATGGCCCGATAGCCCGCCGGGGCGTTAAACCCGTCTTGGCCGTCCAGGTCGTCGCACTCGATCATCCACTCGGCGCGGGGCTCAAGGCCGAAGTCACTGAGGGCTCGGAGAAACCCCTGCCGCCTCTCCCTTGCCGGAAAGCTGCGCAGCTTGCCGTTGATCATCCCAAGGCGGCGGTACCCGAGATCCAGGAGGTAGCGGGTGGCCTGGTAGGCGCCCAGCTGGTTTTCCACGTGAATGGAGTCCACCTCGGGGTGGTAGGAATCGACCAGGACTACCGGAAGTCGGCGGGAGCGGACCTTGCGGGCCATTCGGTTGGAGAGGGGCATCGAGATGTACAGGACCCCGTCCACCCGCCGTTCGCGTAGGACCCGTTCCAGGAGGTCCTCCCCGCGTGCGACGTCGTCAGCGGAGTACAGGATGAGATCGTACTTGGAGCGACTGATCTCATGCTGGATTCCTTTGAGGAGCTCTAAGTAGAAGTAGTTGGTGAGGAACGGCACGATGGCGCCGATCGCGCCCGTGCGTTTGCGGGCCAGGCCGCGCGCCAGGGCATGGGGCTGGTAGCCCATCTCGCGGGCTACACGGAGCACTTTCTCTTTGGTCTGGGGGCTGATGTTGGGACTATCGTTGAGGGCGCGGCTGACGGTGCCGATCCCGACACCAGCTTTGCGGGCAACGTCGTAGATGGTGGGCATGAGCACAGCCTCACGGCTTGAACCGTAGGCGGAAGCCTCCGTTGGCCGCGTCTGTGGAAGCCCTTCCAGGGAAGCGCTTCCATATTACTTCACCGGACGAATTTTGTCAAGAGGTTTTTTGCCCCCCGCCCCGAAACCGCTGGCCTCTTCTTTGCAGACCCAGAAGGTGAAGCCGTTGTCCCCTCTTTCTCGGGGTCGAGAAAGGCGGCGTGCAGCAAGTCGCTGTACCACGCCGAGACAATCCGCGCGGAAGATAAGGGCCAAGTCGTTCCTACACGGGGAAAAATGATCCCACTCCCGTGGATGTCGGCACCAAACAACGCGGAGCCAAGACCGAATGCGCATCGCAATCATGGGGATCCGGGGAATCCCCGCTAACTACGGCGGTTTCGAGACCTTTGCCGAGGAGTTAGCGCCCCGCCTGGTCCAGCGAGGCCATCAGGTCACAGTCTACGGGCGCTCCAACAACATCAAATACCGCGAGCCATACTACAAGGGGGTGCGAATTTTCATCCTGCCCACGATCCCGAACAAGTATCTCGACACCGTGGCCCACACCTTCCTCTGCGCTCTCCACGCCTTCTGGCGTCGGTATGACGTGGTGTTGATCTGCAACAGCGTGAACACCATCTTCTGCCCGATCCTGCAGCTCACTGGGAAGAAGGTGGCCGTGAACGTCGACGGCCTGGAGTGGAAGCGCCGGAAATGGAACGCGCTCGGCCGCGCGCTTTACCGCATCTCAGAGATGCTGGCCGTGGTCCTGCCGGACGAGGTGGTGACCGACGCCCGCGAGATCCAGAAGTACTACCTGAGAAAATTCCGCAAGGCATCGACCTTTATCCCGTACGGAGCGCCGGACGGGCCGGTCCCCACCCGAGCCATCCTCGATCGGTTGGGGCTCAAGGGCAGAGACTACGTCCTCTACGTCAGTCGGCTTGAGCCCGAGAACAACGCCCTCGAGGTTGTCCGCTCCTTCGAGCGGGTCCGGACGGATCTGCGTCTGGTGGTCGTAGGCGATGCTCCCTACGCGACCGACTACATCCGTCAGCTCAAAGCCACTAAGGACCCGCGGATTGTGTTCACGGGTTACGTGTTCGGGCAGGGGTACCGCGAGCTCCAGTCGAATGCCTACGTCTACATCCAGGCCACGGAGGTGGGTGGAACGCATCCGGCCTTGCTGGAGGGGATGGGGTTCGGCAACTGCGTCCTCGCCAATGACGTTCCGGAGCACCGCGAGGTGCTGGGCGAAGCCGGTATCTATTTCGAGGTCCACCGGGATGGCGACCTGGCTGCCAAGCTCCAGTGGGTGCTGGACAACCCCCGGATCGTAGAGGAGTACCGGCAGCGCGTCCGCCAACGAGTCCGGGACCGCTATACGTGGGATCTCGTGGCAGACCAGTACGAGGCTCTGTTCAAGCGCATGATTCGCGAAGGCAAGGGAGTGTAAAGCGTGAGCAGCCGACGCTCCGACGTGCTGGTGGTCATCCCGGCGTACAACGAAGAGCGCAACATCGGGGCCGTGCTGCGTTCTGTGCAGTCGCTGGAGAGTCCGCCGGATGTGGTGGTGGTGAACGACGGCTCTGTGGACCGAACTGAGGAGGTTGCCCGGCAGCACGGAGCGCGCGTCCTCAGCCTCCCGCTGAACCTGGGAATCGGCGGCGCGGTCCAGACGGGCTTTCGCTACGCCGTCGCCCACGGGTACCGCTACGCCGTTCAGCTGGACGGCGACGGCCAGCACGACCCCCGCGCCATCGAGGATCTTCTGCGCCCGGTGCGCCAGGGCCAAGCCGACATCGTCATCGGTTCCCGCTACGTGACCCGAACCGGCTACCGGGCCCCCCTCTCACGCCGCATCGGGATGGTCATTTTGGCCCGCGTGATCTCCGCCCTCGTAGGCCGGCCCATCTGCGACAGCACCTCCGGCTTCCGCGCCTACAACCGGGAGGCGTTCACCTTCCTGGCCTCGCACTACCCCACGGACTACCCCGAGCCAGAGGCCATCGTCCTCCTGGCCCGCAACGGGTTCCGCATTCTGGAAGTCCCCGTCCAGATGCATCCTCGACTTAACGGAGAGTCATCCATCAATTCCGCCCGATCGATCTACTACATGGTCAAGGTCCTCCTGGCGGTGATTGTGGAAGCCGTCCGCGACCGCCTGCGAAGCAAGGAGGCAACGTCGCCATGAACGCCCGCATCCAGTTGTTCGCCGTGGCCGGGGCTCTTCTCGTGATGGCCTTAATTTTCGAGCTCATCCGCAAACGCAAGCTCCTGGAGGAATATTCCCTCCTGTGGTTCGTCGCAGCAGTAGCCTTGCTCATCCTCGCCATCTGGCGCGATCTCCTGGAGATCCTCGCGCGCGTCATGGGCATCTACTACGCACCCTCCGCCCTCTTCCTTATCGCCTTGTTCTTCGGGGTTGTCCTCTTCCTGCACTTTACTCTCGTCATTTCCAAATTGACCCGCCGGACCACACGGCTCACTCAGGAGATCGGCCTCCTCCGCGCCGAGCTCGAGGAACTGAGAGCGCGCACCCTCGGCTCACCGGCCGAACCGGAGCCCGGGGATTCCCCCGATCTCCCCTGATCCTGGCATTTATCCGCCTCGTGACTGCTTCCGCCTGAGTGTACATCGGAGCTTCCTTGCCACGCCCGAGCCGTGTAACTCCCGCGTGCAAAAGGCACAATTGCGCTGCTTGAACCCCGCGACCCGCATCTGCAGAGCTCGAGGTGAGAACGAGACGCCTGTCCCCGTTTCCTTCTGCTGGCTGCTAAGTTCCCACACGGGCTGGTCGCCGGACGGAAGGTCGTCGTGCACCACCCGCCTGCGGCCGGCCGTCAGCCACAAGGGCGAGTCGAAGCCTCCTGTGTACGCTGAGGGCGGAGTTCCACAACGGAGCTCCCCCGGGCGGAACCCTCCGCTGGGCTCCACAGCGACTCCAGCCAGTTCCCGAAACCTGTCTTTGCTGGCACCGCGTGCCCCTTGCTTTCAAGAGTCACGAGATCCCCCCTTCCCAATCAGGGCCTGCGTCCGTGGCCTGCACAGTCGCCCCATCTCCGGATCCGGCCGAAGGATCTCGCCCCCTTGCACCGCCCGGTCACCGGTACCGATTACCAACGGCGTACCCTGAACCGATCCACCCCACATCCGGGGTAAAATTGGCCCGCGCCTTGCGAGCGTGGCGGTCCACAGGATTGAGACCCCTTCGGTCTGTCAAGAACCCCGGGTTGGTCTGCTTGCTTTCCTCCTCGGCTTTTGGCAACTTTGTGTGCAAGCCGACTGTAGCCAGCGCTGCAAGCTCATAGGCTACACGCCTGTGCGGACGGGCAACGGACACGGAGAACCGAGGTGGCCTCCTGATGACGGTAACGGGTGAGATCCAATGTGGCCTCGCACGGTGCGCAGTCTTGTCCTCTCTCTGACCCTATGGGCCGCCTTTCCGGGAATAGGCCGGAACGCTGCGGTGCCCCTGGTGTGTCGTCTCCAGATCCGGGATCCACATAGCCACTACGTGGAAGTCGAAATCATGGCCTTTCAACTGCGGGGCCGGTGCGTGGATTTCAAAATGCCGGTGTGGATCCCGGGCTCCTATCTGGTGCGGGATTTTGAACGTCACGTGGAGCGCTTTGAAGCCGTTGACCTGACGGGTAGACCCTTGCCCTGGAAAAAGGTCTCCAAGAACACGTGGCGGGTCGAGACAGCGGGCACCCGCACGGTCAGGGTCCACTACTGGGTGTACGCTTTCGAGGAGAACATCCGCGGGAGCTACGTCGACCACGAGCTGGCGTTTCTGAACCCCAGCAGCCTTGTGATGTTCGTCCAAGGGCAGACGCAGAGGCCCTATCATGTGCACCTCGAGATTCCGGCCTCGTGGAAAAAGGTCTCGACCGGCCTTCGCCCGCTCGACGGCGATAGCCTGACCTACGAAAGCCGGGACTACGACGAATTGGTCGACTGCCCCATAGTCATCGGGAACCACGTGACCACGTTCTTTGAGGTCGACTCTGTCCGGCATGAGATTGCTGTCATCGGGCGCGGGACGTTCGTGCTGGACTCCTTGACGACGAAGATCCGTCCCCTCGTCGCCGAGGCCAAGAAGCTGTTCGGGGGGTTCCCTTACGACCGATTTCTGTTTCTCGTCTGGCTCTCCGACTCCAGGGGAGGGGGCCTTGAGCACCGAAACTCCTGTGCCCTGATGATGGATCGTTTCGCCCTCAGCCCTGAACACGGACTGGGAGGGTTTGTCTCCCTCGCTACGCACGAGCTCCTCCACGCCTGGAACGGGAAAGCCATCCGGCCGGAGCCGCTTGGACCTTTCGACTACGACCGGGAGAACTACACCACCCTGCTTTGGTTCACGGAGGGCTTCACCACCTACTACTCCGGAAAGCTGCAGCGCAGGGTTGGGGTGAGCACGCCGGATTCCTACCTGCGCTCACTGGCCACTCAGATTGCCGCTTACCACGCCCACCCGGGCAAAGATGTCCAGTCCCTGGCCGAAGCAAGCTTCGATGCTTGGATCAAGTACTACAAGCCGGATGAGAACTTCGAGAACTCGAGTCGCTCCTACTACGGGGACGGGGCTCTCTTCGCCACCCTGCTGGATCTGGAGATCCTGCATCGCACCCGGGGCCAGCGCTCCCTGGACGATGTGATGCGCGTTCTCTACACCCGGTACGCCAGCCGAGACCGGTGGGTCACCCTACCGGATCTTATCCGGGCCTGCCATGAGGTGGCCGGCTCCAACCTGGATTCCCTATTCGAATACGTCCGTACGACCCGACCCATGGATTTTGCTGCGGCGCTCGAGCACGCAGGGCTGAAGATCGTAGAATCCGGACCGGAGGCCAAACGCGCAGCCTGGCTCGGGGCCACGCTGAGCCCAGAGGGCGAGCGCGTCGTGGTCACCCAAGTGCGCCGAAATTCGCCTGCCAGCCGGGCCGGCTTGTACGCCCGCGACGAGCTTCTGGCCATCAATCACTACCGAGTAACCGGGCAGAATCTGAACCTCTTGCTTTCACAAGGTCGCCCAGGTGATAGCGTACGGCTGCTCGTCGCGACGAATGGCCTGGTGCGGGAACTTACGGCCGTGCTGGAACCGAATCCCCAGCGCGAACTCAAGATCGTCCCTGTGGAGAATCCCACCGACGTGCAAAAGAAGATCTACGAAGCCTGGCTCGGCGCCGCCTATCCAAGCAAGACCGAAGGCCCGTGACTCTGGCCGAAAGTGGAGGGCACTGGCCACGGACTGCAGGGCGGGACCATAGGGGGGCTGGTCACGAACGCACTGCTCCTCCTTCGCAGCCGGAGAAGCGGGAGCTCCGACGGGGGTGCACCAATGGAATTACGCTTGGGAAGCAACCAGGGCTGGCTGCGCCAGACCGGGAGAGGGCTGATCCAAGCCGCCCGGGACTTCCGAGGGCCGGGGGTTCCCCCAGCCGCGGAGTGCCGAAATTCGGGGCCATCGAACGAGGATGCACAGACTCGAGGAACCCGTCTTGCGAGGTAGCCGGTGAAACCAACGCGATCACGCTGGGTCCACCCATCCCATCCACTCTCCGCAGAGGTCCGGTGGTATCGGGGGAAGCCGACCCTCTTCCTCAATGGCCAACCCTGCCCACCGCTCCTCTATGCCCTCACGGACGTCCCGGGAGGTCGATGGAGCTGGGAGGAAGTGCCTCAGCACAACCTGCGCCTCTTTGCTGACCTCGGTTTTCGACTCTTTCAGGTCGACCTCTTTCTGGAGCATGTCTGGCCGGAGCCCGACCGGTTTGACATGGCCCTGGCCCGCCAGCAGATTCGGGGTGTCCTGGAGGCAAGCCCAGAGGCCGCGGTGTTCCTCCGACTCCACGTGAACGCTCCGCGCTGGTGGGCAAAAGCTCATCCAGACGAATGGGTGGCTTACGCGGACGTACCGGTACATACGGAGGACGAAGCAGGCTTTCACCGGATCATCGAGTACGACAATGGCCCTGTGAGCCGGGTGAGCCTTGCTTCGCGCTCGTGGCTGCAGGAGACGAGCGAGAAAGTAGCGCAATTCTGCCGGGAGCTCGCCGCGACGGATGAAGGGGGTGCCCTGGCGGGAATCCACCTTGCCTGCGGAGTCTACGGCGAGTGGCACTACTGGGGATTTTTCCAGAACGAGCCGGACACGGGTGCGGCGATGAAAAAGCATTTCCGCCAGTGGCTGAGACGCCGCTACGGAAACGACCGGAAGCTGCAGGAAGCGTGGGGTGATCCACAAGTCACGCTCGAGAATGCGGAGGTGCCCGGCTATGAGGCTCGCGCTCGGACCCGAGCAGGGGTGTTCCGCTTCCCACAGGCGGAGCGGCCGGTGATCGACTACTTCCGTTGTCAGCACGAGCTGGTAGCCGAGAACATCTTGCACTTCTGCCGCATCGTCAAGGAGAACTGGCCGCGCCCGATCGTGACGGGCACGTTCTACGGGTATTTCTTCCCCATGTTTGGACGGGAAGCCGCTGGCGGACATCTGGAGCTCGTCCGGATCCTGGAGTCGCCCTGGGTCGACTATCTGAGCGGCCCCCAGTGCTATTTCCCGTTTTCCCTGGAGCCGGGCGGGGCATTTCGGTCCCGCAGCCTTCTGGAAAGCTGCCGCGTGCACGGCAAGCTCTGGCTGGACGAGATGGACCAGAAACCGGACCTGATCTGGGACCCTCTTATCCCCGGCTACCGCGGCTCGGCGGAGCTGAGTTGCTCGTTGCTGCGTCGCAATCTGGCCGCCACGCTGACCCGTGGGCATGGCCTCTGGCTTTACGACTTTGGAGTTGGCTTCGCGAACGCGGGATGGTGGGACCACCCGATCCTGGCTGAGGAGATTGGCCGGTTGCACGAACTGTTCGCCTCGCGGCTTCACGAAGAGTACCGCAGCGAGGCGGACGTTCTCGTCGTCTACGACACCGAGCCCTTCTACTACACGGCTTCCACGCCGAAGTCCGACCCCGTCAGCCGCGCCCTCGTGGACGAGACCACTCTGGCGGTGTACCTCAGCGGCGTCGCATGTGACCAGATTCATCTCTCCAGCCTCCCCCGCTTGGATCTAAGCCGCTACCGCGTGGTGATCTTCGCGAACACCTTCGTGCTCCAGAGGGCGCAGAGGGAGTTCCTCCGCAACCGGGTGGCTTCGGAGGGCCGACACGCGCTCTTCTTCTTCGCACCTGGCTACTGCGACGGACAGTGTCTGGACGAGGCGTACGTAAGCGAGGTCACGGGAATCCCAGTCCGCCAGATAGGAAAGCAGGAGGCTCCCGAAATCGCCGTCACGTACCCAGAATGGACCGGCGAGCGGATCCGCCTGGAGACCCCTTGCCTTGAGCCTGCATTCGCGGCTGTTGATCCGGAGGTTGAAATCCTCGGCACATGGAGGGATGGTGCGGACGCCGCCTTTGTGCGGAAGGTTTCTGAGGACGGCGTTCGATGGTGGTGTGCCCTGCCCATCACCAGTCCTGCTCTCATGAGAAAGCTCCTGCGGGAAGCGGGAGCACACATTTACGGCGAGATGGGGGATGTCTTCTACAGTGGGCAAGGGCTGGTCTGCGTTCACAGCAAGGAAGGCGGTTCCCGTCCCGTGCGTCTGCGCAGCGGCAGGTCCGTCCTGGTCGAGCTTCCCCGCGGGGGAACCGCGGTCCTCGATGCCTCTTCGGGCAGGGTGCTGGCCCGGTGATCTATCCTGTTGCTACGCTACAGCGCGCAGAGTCGGACCTAGAGGAGGGTTGCAACCTCTATCCTCGACGAGGCCCGAAATCGACGAGAAATGCACCCCCTTGCTCGCTCCCCATGGCCATTCCCGACGGGACGGAAGACTTCCCCCTCTGATAATCCGGCTCCTTACGCCGAGACGGACAAGGCAAGCTCTTCTTCCGCTGGCCTTATCGTCCCTTTCGCAACGCCCTCTCGCTGAGCGCCACGAACAGCACCCCCGCCACACACATGAAACCGCCCCACCAGATGTCCGGGTGCAACTCGGCCAGAACGGTCCGCACCCTGCCGGGTGAGGCAAGGTTGTAAAGACCGGCGATCAAGATCACAAGGCCCATGCTCAAGAGGACCCAACCGACGAAGTACCAGATGGATTTCATGCGGCCGACTGTCTCGGTCATGTCCGTCCTCCCTGGATCACCAGAAGTAGACATTGAGGATGATCAGGACGATGAGCGAAATCACCGCGTAGAATTCCGGCTTCTTGTAGACGGGAATACCCTTTTGCTCGGCCATTGGGGTCAGGCCTTTGACCAATCCCACCAGCTCCTCTTCCGGTTTCTTCTTGGTGAACAAGCTAACGATGATCGTCACCACGAAGCAAATGAGCCAGGCCCACCAGGCGCGCCAGAAGTTGGCTGCCATGTCGCTGGCCACGCTGGAGAGCGTGATGGAGGTGGGATCAATCCACTGGAACTTCACAGCCAGGAAGAGGGAGAACGAGGAAAGCATCCCGGCCAAGAGACCCCAGAAAGCACCGTCCGGCGTAATCCACTTGACGAACATCCCGAGCAACATGGTTGCGAAGAGAGGAGCGTTCACCCAGGAGAAGATCGCCTGCATATAGTCCATGATGGTCGGCATGCTCTTGGCCCAGTAGGCGGTGAGGATGCTGATGAAGATCCCGCTTACGGTAGCCACGCGGCCCATCCACAGCAGATGCTCCGGGCTGGCCTTGCGGTTGATGACCGACTGATAGATGTCGTAGGTCCACACGGTATTGAAGGCGCTGATATTGCCTGCCTGTCCGGCCATGAAGCCTGCCAGCAGGGCCGTCACCCCCAGTCCCACAAGGCCAGGCGGGTAGTAGCGAGCAATCAGCATCGGCAGGGCCGAGTCGTAGTTAATCTTGCCTTCGTCCGTAAGGAGGTGGAACCCGCTGTTGGGATCCCGAGATAGGGCCAGCGCAATCAGCCCGGACACAATGACCAAAAACGGGACCGCCATCTTGAAAAACGAGGCGATGATCGGAGCCATGCGAGCCGAGCGCAGGTCCTTCGCCGAAAAGGCTCGCTGCACGACCAAAAAGTCCGTGGTCCAATAGCCAAAGGACAGGACAAATCCCAAACCGAGGACGATGCCCGCCCACGTCACGAGCATGCCATTATCGGCAGGGTTCACAGAGTTCGACCACAGCTTTGCGTACGCCTCCGGGACCCGACTCAGCACCTCTTGGAAGCTGCCGATCTCGACGATCCCGAGAACGGAAACCAGGAACAGACCGAACCAGATCAGGAAAAACTGGATGATCTCCGTGAAGATCGCGGACATCAGCCCGCTCAACGTGACGTAGACCGCCACGGTAGCCGCCGATGCCCACATGCTGATGTCCCAGTTCCAGCCGAGGAAGGTGTGCAGGACCAGGGCCATGGCGTAGAGATTGATCCCGGAGACCAGCAGCGTCATCACGGCGAAGGCGATGGCATTGAGAACGCGCGTCTTCTCGTCGAAGCGAAGCTTGAGATAGCCCGGCACGGATTTGATCCGGCTGCTGTAGTAGAAGGGCATCATGTAGATCGCCAGGAACAACATAGCTGGGATCGCACCAATCCAGTAGAAGTGGGCCACGTACATCCCGTACTTGAACGTATTCCCGGCCATGCCCATCAGCTCAAGAGCCCCCAGGTTGGCCGAGAGGAAGGCCAAACCCGCGACCCAGGCAGAATTGCGCCGTCCCGCAAGGAAGAAATCGTTCTCGTCGCGCGTGTACCGCTTGAGGTAGAAGCCGATACCGATCACGAAGGCAAAATAGAGAACGATGATCAGCCAGTCCGGGAAGGTCAATCCGATGAATTCCATGGCGCTCCTCTCTCTTGGGATAAATCTCCGCCCCTCGAGCCCAATCGAAGCCTCTCCGCCCGTTTCGTGCCCCCGCACCACCGCGTTCAGTTCCCCACAGTTTGCGAACTTGCCGCGATTTTAGACAAACGCTGTCAGCCAGTCAAGCGAAAAATCCGGAGGCTCCTTTCCCGGCTCAGGCCACCGCAAGAGGGTTACGGCCAAAACAGACTTTCGCCGATAGGCCCCTTTCGCTATCTTCCGGTCAGGCACAGCAGGACTTAGCGGGTCGCGGGGCCCGATGCCAACCACCTGGGCTCTGAGCAAGAGGTCGTTCGTGGAGGTCTCCGCTTCGCGGGGCCAGCTCCGATCCCGGGCCTCCACGGCAGAGGGTCCGACGAATCGGAACCAGACCAGAGCACCGGGCGCAGACCCTGGACCGTCCCCAACAATCACCCAGGCTCCTGTTTCCTGCGAGGAGGACAGTTCCATGGGCATCTTGACCCCCTCTTGGGATCGCGAGCGCGCCTCGCTGCTTCGAGCGCTCGCCGCCGCTTTGTCGCTGAGCGTGGGTCTCTCCTGCCAGCCGAAGCGCGAGTTCACAAGCCTGGAGTTGAGAGGTGGCGTAACCCTGGCAAAACCGGGCTACCAGATGGTCCTGGCTGGCGGCGACACCCTTGCCGGTACCTGGGGACACGTCGGTCGAGGATCCTGGATCGCTCCCATGGGCAGCCACCTTCGGGGCGAAATGCTGGTGGAAAAAGCCGCGGACACCGAGCTCAGGCTCCAATTCCGTGTCAGGAACGAGGGCCAACACCCGGTGATTCTCACCGCCGTCAAGCCTCTGGTCGTCAGCGAGGAGACCGGAGGCTTCTTCGACTTCAGTACGGGCGAAGCAGCGCAATGGCTTGGCCCCGAAAACCCCAGGCCTACCGTCTTAGAGCCAGGAACGGGCCTCTCCAGCCAGGGTGCGGAAATTCTGGCGTTCCAACCGATCAGCCGCGTTCTGTGTCGCCTGCGCTGGGAGGAGCCAGGGGACGCAGTCTTTGTGGTCAGAAGGCAGTCAAGGACGAAGCGCCGTTATGATCTGGCAGTCTCCCCCCGGCTAGTGGAGGGGGCTGTAGCCCTGCTCCCCGACTCCCGATGGGAGGCCCGCTTGGTATTTAGGGTTTGGAACGGTCGCGAAGCGGAAGATCAGTGGCATCGCTTCACGAGGCACGAGCAGCCGAGGCCGTAGAACCTGTCTGCGCCCGCACCTCCCCCTCCGGGAGGGGGTAGCGGAGGAGCGCGCCTATCCGTCCGGAGGCGGAGAGCTCTGACCCAGGGGTAATATGGCGCACGTGCCCACCGTAATGGACCGTTGCCTCGAGGGCCTCGTCGACAATGTCCACGGCAGCCGCTGTCGAGGCACCGCAGATCGGACAGGCTCGCTCTTCCAGTCCTAGAAAGCCACACCGGCTGCAGAACACGCCCGGGGCAGCAAACCCTTCTTCCACCAGCAGGATTCGCACCTGGGCCCTTTGAACAGCCGAAAGGGTCTTCTCGAGGCCCAGCACTCCTAACCGACCGCCCTGAGCCTGCTCGACCAGTTCGCGGACCAATCTCCGCTGTTCCTCTCGCTCCGCGGCCTGTTCCACCTCCCGTGTCCTGTTGAGGACGGTAGCAAGGGGGGTCTCACCTGGTTCAGCATGGAACTCTCCGATCAGGCGTGGCTCGAGGTAGGGGTGTAGATAAGGGCGGAAATCGGCGATCACTTCGTGATGGCCCCCGAGCACAAGCCAGTCGAAACCAAGCTGGCGAAAGGCCCGGAACAGAACTTCCGAAACGTGCCGGAAATGGCGATGCACATGGTCTTCCACGTGGCGCTCAATGCGGCGCTCTTCGAGCCCGTACCAGCCGGCGATACGGACGCGGCCCGGCACCTCGTCGAAGATCTGCTGGTGGTGCAGAATCTCCCCCATGTACACCTCGTAGAGCTCAGCCCGCTCCCGGTCGAGGAGCAGGGTACACACGCGGTGGTATTCGTCGAGAATGGCCAGGAGGGGCCGCACGTAGGGAGTGTGGTCGACAATGAGGGCATCCCGAACCGGCTGCGGAAGATGAAAAGCCAGCTCCAATCCCTCTCCGGACGAGAAAAACATCACCAGGCCGCGGTATCCGTGCGGTACATCGACCATCGCGAGAGCACGGTCCTCCAGTCGCTCAAGGTCCCGGAGGGCGCCGTCCCGCCAGCGCGGATCCAGATCTTGCCGGGCTTCAATCTCGCGTTTTCGGTCGCGGATCATGCTCTTGATCGTGATCCGCTGCGCGTCGAGGGTTCGCAAACCGAGATGGGCGTTGAGGTATAAGCTCAGGACCGGATGGCCGGAGGGGCTCAGATTGAGGATCCGCTCGATATCGGCGTGCCGAATCATCCCCATCTCACCTCCTTTGGACAAACGTCTCTCCACCCCTGGAGGGCGCCCCAAGCCCCGAGCTGCCCCGGGATTTGCCCTGCCCGAGGCGAGCTCGGGTGGCTGCAGATGGCCCCGCCCCTTGGGTCGTGAGCTCCGTGGGCCGTCCCCGCGCGCGAAGCGGCCCGTCGCAGCCCGCCGGACCTCACGCAGCGGCAACCTTCGCTGGCTCGAGGGTGCGGAAGGTCAACGCACCGTCCAGCACATCGACAAAGATCTGGTCGCCGCGTTTGAAGTCTCCGGCCAGGATCCGCTTGGCCAGCTGGTTGACGACCTCGCGCTGGATCAGGCGTCGCAGCGGACGAGCCCCGAACACAGGGTCGTAGCCAGCCTCGGCTAAATACCTCCGCGCGGCCTCCGAGAGCTGAGCGTCCATCCCCTGCTGCCGCAGGCTCTCGCGTACCCGCGCAAACTGCAAGTCCACGATGCGCTCGATGTCCTGTCGGCCGAGTGCACGGAAGACGATAATCTCGTCAATGCGGTTGAGGAACTCCGGGCGCAGGGTGCGCCTCAGCATGTCGAGAGCCTCCCGCTGAATCTCCGCGTAGATCTGCTCCCGGTTGTCATCACGCATCAGCGCCGACTTCTCCATGATGATCGGTGCGCCCAGGTTCGAGGTCATGATGATGATCGTGTTCCGGAAATCCACGGTGTGGCCCTTGTTGTCCGTCAAGCGCCCGTCATCCAAAACCTGGAGCAGAATGTTGAACACCTGAGGATGCGCCTTCTCAATCTCGTCCAGGAGTACCACCGAGTAGGGTCGGCGGCGTATCGCCTCGGTAAGCTGCCCGCCTTCCTCGTAGCCGACGTAGCCCGGGGGCGCACCGATGAGCCGGGAGACCGAGTGCTGTTCCATGTACTCGGACATGTCGATGCGCACCATCGCGTTCTCGTCGTCGAAAAGGAACTCGGCCAGGGCCTTGGCCAGTTCGGTTTTGCCCACACCGGTGGGACCGAGAAAGATGAAGGAGCCGATGGGCCGATTCTTATCGCTGAGTCCGGCGCGGGCACGGCGAATGGCGTCAGAGACCGCACGGATCGCCTCGTCCTGCCCGACCACGCGCTGCGACAGCCGTTCTTCCATCCGGAGCAACTTTTCCCGCTCGCTCTCCAGCATTCGGGAGACGGGCACACCGGTCCAGCGCGAGACAACCTCCGCGATGTCTTCCTCGTCGACCTCTTCTTTGAGCAGAGCTCCCTCTTTCTGGAGTTCGACGAGGCGCTGGTTCTGCGCCTGGAGCTCGCGCTCCAGCTGCGGCAGCCGCCCGTAGCGGATCTCAGCCACCTTGTCGAGGTCGCCAGCCCGCTCGGCCTGCTCCATCTCGATCTTGGCGCGGTCAATCTGCGCTTTAATCTCTCGGATCTTCTGAATGGCCTCCTTCTCCGCCATCCACTTCGCCCGCAGCTGATCGCGTTTCTCGCGCAGGTCTGCCAGCTCCTCGTTGACCGCCTTCAAGCGTTCGGCCGACGCCGCGTCGTTTTCCTTGCGCAGGGCCACAGCTTCGACTTCCAGCTGTTTGATCCGCCGCTCGACCTCATCCAGTTCTTCGGGCAGCGAGTCGATTTGCGTCCGGAGGCGAGCGGCAGCTTCATCGACAAGGTCGATGGCCTTGTCGGGAAGGAAACGGTCGCTAATGTAGCGGTGCGACAGGACTGCCGCTGCCACCAGTGCCGCATCCTTGATCCGTACCCCGTGGTGCACCTCGTATTTTTCCCTCAGGCCGCGCAGGATAGAGATCGTATCTTCGACGCTCGGTTCCTCCACCAGGACCGGCTGGAATCGCCGCTCCAGAGCCTTGTCCTTCTCAATGTATTTGCGGTACTCATCGACGGTCGTGGCACCGATGCAGCGCAGTTCCCCGCGCGCGAGGGCAGGTTTGAGCATATTGCTGGCGTCTACAGCACCTTCGGCGGCTCCAGCTCCCACCAATGTGTGGAGCTCATCGATAAACAAGATGATTCGCCCGTCGCTTCCCGTCACCTCGCGGAGAACGGCTTTTAGACGCTCCTCAAACTCGCCCCGGAATTTGGCTCCTGCCACCAGAGCACCGAGGTCGAGGGCCACGATCCGTTTGTCCTTGAGGTTCTCAGGCACATCCCCGGCGACGATTCGCTGTGCCAGTCCCTCCACGATCGCTGTCTTCCCCACACCGGGGTCGCCAATGAGCACCGGGTTGTTCTTGGTTCGCCGGCTCAGGACCTGCATCACCCGGCGGATTTCCTCGTCCCGGCCTATGACGGGATCCAGCTTGCCACGGCGCGCAAGCTCCGTCAGGTCTCGCCCGTAGCGCTCTAACGCCTGATAGGTGTCTTCGGGGGTCTGGCTGGTAACGCGCTGGGTACCCCGGATCTGTTGCAGCGAGCGGTAGATCGCATCGCGCGTTAGGCCCTGCTTTCGCAGGAGCTCCCCGGCCCCGCTGCGGGTCTCTTCCACAAGCGCCAGGAGCAGGTGCTCCGTGCTCACGTAATCGTCCTTGAGGGCCTGAGCCTCTTCAAGGGCCCGGCCGAGTATCCGATTGACCGTCTCGGAGAGGTAAACCTGCCCCACCATCCCGGAGACGCGCGGAAGGCGGCTCAAGGCCTCATCGACGCGACTGACGAGGAGATCCAGATTGATGCCCAGTTTCTTGATCACCGCAACCGGCACACCCTCGGGATCGTCCAACAAGGCCCGCAGCAGGTGCCAGTCTTCCAGAACTTGCTGCCCACCGCTCTGGGCCAGCTGCTGAGCACGGGCCAGGGTTTCCTGTGCCTTGAGCGTGAATTTTTCCCAGTTCATTGTGCTTCACCTCCTGTTTCCCCACCTGTTGTCCGGCGTACGGGAGACCGCACCTCCCGCCTCCGTCTCCCCCTCCGGAGAATCGCCTCGTGCGCCGGTAAGGGCGTCAGGCGCTCCCGACTGTGCCCGCAGGCGGAAACGCTGGTTTGATGCCCAGCCGCCCGCCTGAGCGCTTCCGCGCGTGTGGAGCCTTTGGCTCCGTGCCGAAGGGATCCGCTCTCGGCCTCCATCCCATCCGGCCTCACACCGGTGCGTTTCGCAGCCATGCCTGCGTCGCCGTTCTGGCGTTGGAGTCGGCGCAAAACGTCAGCGGGGGCCTTGGGGGCCCCCGCCGCAGCGGTCACTTCTTGGACCCCTCGTCGTCTACGACCTCAAAGTCGGCGTCCTGGACATTCTCGCCCCCCGACGCGGAGGAGGAACTGGCGTAGCTTGCGCCTGTGGTGGTGCTTTCGCTGGTAACCCGCTGGTAGAGCTTGCTGGCCGCCTCGTTCCACAGCTGATTCAAGGCGTCCGTGGCGGAGCGGATCTCATTGATGTCGTCGCGCTTGATCGCCTCGCGGACGCGCCCGACGGCCGCTTCCAGACGGCTCTTCATACCGGGATCCAACTTCTCGCCCAACTCTTTGAGGTTCTTCTCCGTCTGGTACGCGAGCTGATCGGCCTGGTTTTTGGCGTCGGCCAGTTCTCGCTTGCGCCGGTCTTCAGCCGCGTGCTCTTGGGCCTCGCGCACCATCTTCTCGATCTCTTGCTCGGTGAGGCCACTGGAGGCCTCGATCCGGATGCTCTGCTCCTTACCGGTGGCCTTATCGCGCGCACTCACGTGCAGGATGCCGTTGGCATCGATATCGAAGGTAACCTCAATCTGCGGCACACCGCGCGGAGCAGGCGGTATTCCGTCCAGGATGAAGCGGCCCAGCGTGCGGTTATCGATGGCCATCGGACGCTCGCCCTGCAGGACGTGGATCTCGACGCTGGTCTGATTGTCCTGGGCCGTGGTGAAGATTTCGCTCTTTCGCGTCGGGATGGTTGTGTTGCGCGGGATGAGCACGGTCATCACGCCACCCAGGGTCTCAATCCCGAGCGACAGAGGTGTCACGTCCAGCAGAAGGACGTCCTTGACCTCGCCGGCCAGGACTGCGCCCTGAATCGCGGCCCCAACGGCCACCACCTCGTCGGGATTAATCCCCTTGTGCGGCTCCTTACCGAAGAAATCCCTCACGACCTGCTGGATGCGAGGCATGCGAGTCTGGCCACCGACCAGGATGACCTCATCGATGTCCTGCGGGCGGAGTCCAGCATCCCGCAAAGCTTGCTCCACTGGACCTAAGGTCCGCTCGATCAGATCGTCCACCAGCTGCTCCAGCTTGGAGCGCGTCAGGGTCTTGATCAGATGCTTGGGCCCGGTGGCGTCGGCCGTAATGAACGGCAGATTGATCTCGGTCTGCAGCGTGCTCGACAGTTCCATTTTGGCCTTCTCGGCCGCCTCCTTCAAGCGCTGCATGGCCATGGGATCGCGACTGAGGTCGATCCCGGTCTCCTTGCGGAACTCTTCGATGAGCCAGTTGATGATCCGCTGATCGAAGTCGTCGCCGCCCAGATGGGTGTCCCCATTGGTGGACTTGACCTCGAAAACGCCGTCGCCGATCTCCAGAATGGAGATGTCAAAGGTGCCGCCACCGAGGTCGTACACAGCGATCTTCTGATTCTTCTTCTTGTCCAGACCGTAGGCCAGCGACGCGGCCGTGGGTTCATTGATAATCCGGCGCACATTCAGGCCCGCGATGCGACCTGCGTCCTTAGTTGCCTGGCGTTGCGCGTCGTTGAAGTACGCCGGCACCGTGATCACCGCATCGGTGACCTTCTCGCCGAGGTAGTCCTCCGCTGTCTGCCTCATCTTCTGGAGGATCTTGGCCGAGATCTCCGGCGGCGAAAGCACCTTGTCCCCGATCTTGACGCGAGCATCGTCGTTCGGCCCTCGCACTACCTCGTACGGAACGCGCCGGATTTCTTCCGTGACCTCTTCGTAGCGGCGACCCATGAAGCGCTTGATGGAGAAGACCGTGTTCTTGGGATTGGTGATCGCCTGCCGCTTGGCAGGTGCGCCGACGAGCCACTCCCCATCCTTGGTCAAAGCCACCACAGAGGGGGTCGTCCGAGAACCCTCCGCATTGGGAATGACCACCGGCTGCCCGCCTTCGACAACCGCCACACACGAATTTGTGGTACCCAGGTCAATGCCGATGATCTTTCCGGGCATCGTTACTCACCTCCTCGTTGCGTGTCTACAATGAGGGGGCCTCTTCGGCCCCGAACCTCCTATCGGTCCTACCCTCGTAACGCTACCGAAGCAAGGGCACGATGCAGATCTATGGCCACGCCAGACCGTGAGGCCCGGCGACCCTGGCTGATCATTCGACTTCCACCTGAATTTCCTTCCCGCTTGCCTCAGGGGCTTTGGGGATCCTCACTTCCAGGATGCCCTTGCGCAACTTGGCCGTAGCCTTTTCCGGGAGCACCTCGGCAGGAAGCGGCACCTCGCGATAGATGGCGCCGTAGCGAATCTCCCGCGCGTAGAAGTTGCGCCTCTTGTCCTCTTTCTCCTCCCGAGTCTCGCCCCGGATCACCAGAGTCCCGTCATCGACCGTGAGCTTCAGGTCCTTCTTGTCGAGGCCAGGAACCTCAGCTTTGACCACGACCTCATCGTCGGTCTCCGAGACCTCAACGGCTGGTCGCAAGTGCCCTTCTTCCTCCCAAGGGCTCGACAAAGCCCTCCGGAACAGATCCGTCCATTCGCTCTGCAGAAGATCGAGTTCCCGGAGTGGATCCCAACGCATCAGTGCCATAGCCATCACCTCCTCGTCGCGAGCGCTTGGGGCGGCGGACCGCCCCAGGCGCATTAACGGATTTCGATCTCTTTCGGCTTGGTTTCCTCGTGCTTCGGGAGCGTCACGCGCAGCAGGCCATTCTTGAACTCCGCCCGGACCCTGTCTTTGTCCACAAGCGTGGGCAAGGTCAGGCTGCGCGCGAAGCGACCCGCGATACGCTCGTTGAACAGATACCGTGCCCCCTCGGGTAGCTGTTCCTCTTTTCGCTCACCCGAGATGGTCAGGGTATTGTCCGTGAGCGTGAGCTTGAAATCGCCTTTCTCCAGGCCAGGAAGCTCAGCCACCACGATGATATCATCCTTCGTTTCGATCATGGCCATGGGAGGGTAACTGGCCCATTCTCCTACCGTACCGAAGAAATCGGAGAAGAGCCGATTCACCTCCCTTTGGAAGTCGCGAAAGAGACGCAAGGGCTCCAGCTGACCGGCCGAACGATAGCGCTCGAGCATCTTGGATCACCTCCCTTCGCGTCGTGGTGTCTTCCTCGATCCCTCATTCCTTTCGGAATCCGACTTTGCCTTTCGCAACCCGCGTGCCAGCCATTGTTCTACCGCACTACGGCTTTGGTTTTTCGCAACTTGCCCAGGCACCTCGAAAACGGCAAGAGGCCCTCGCCTTGTGGAAGGATCGGCATTCTGGCAGGCCCTCCTGCAGACCTGTCAGAGACCGTGAGAAAGTGGCAGATTTCCTGGCAGCTTTGACCGCAACCCAAAAGGCCAGGCATCCAAGGTCGGATGGCGCCACGCGGCGTTTCCGGCCTTCCACAGCCCGGGTGCCCTCGACTGGACTGCGTGCTTGGGAAAAGCTCTGGACAAATTGACTGCCGTTTGCGAAATTGTTTCGGCCGCAGCCCACAGAAAGACCTCGCCCCAAGGTTCCGCGGCAGGACCCTGACTGCCAGCGACCCGCGCCGAGACGGGAGGGGCTATCCGCCCAAGCCTCCGGGGGATGGGGCTGTAGGTCTGGACAGATGGGACGCCACGGCCCGGCGAGGGGCGGCCCTTGCCAAGGGAGTCGAGGGAGTGGCACGGTTGAAGCCGCAGAGCGCGCTTCGCAAGGTGGGACGTGGCAGCGTAATGGGTTCCGCGTTACGCCAGCCAAGCACAGGAGGGTAAGGATGCGCCGAAGATCCGTGGTTTTCCTGTTGGCGGCTGCGATTCTCATGGCCCCCGGGCTCAGTACGGCTCAGAGCCTGGCGGAGTTCGAAGCGAGGCTCACCGAGTTCACACTCGACAACGGTCTGAAGTTCTTGGTCTTCGAACGCCACGATGCGCCGGTTGTGTCGTTCGTCACCCACGCCAACGTCGGTTCTGTCGATGAGCAGCTCGGCATCACCGGCATCGCCCACGTGTTCGAGCACATGGCCTTCAAGGGGACAAGCACGATTGGGACCAAGAACTACCGGGAGGAAAAGAAGGTCCTGGAGAAGATTGATCGCGTCTTCGAAGCCCTACGACGGGAAAAGCTTCGGGGACACCTGGCGGATTCGGCGCGGATCCGACAGCTGACGGAGGAATTTGCTCGCCTGGAGGAAGAGGCCGATCGCTGGATCGAGCATGACGAGTTCGAGCGGGCCATCGAGAAGGAGGGCGGAACCAGCCTCAACGCAACCACCGGTCCGGACGCGACCCGGTATTTCTACAGCCTGCCCGCCAATAAGCTCGAGCTCTGGATGTCTCTGGAATCGGAACGTTTCCGCGATCCCGTGTTGCGCGAGTTCTTCCGCGAGAAGAACGTGGTCCTGGAGGAGCTGCGGCTTGGCCAGAACAATCCCCTCCGGCGATTGATCGAGGACCTGCAAGCGGTCGCGTACGAGGTGCATCCCTACGGTCGGCCGGTCATTGGCTACAAGTCAGATTTGGAGCTCATGACCCGCCAGCAAGCCTACGATTTCTTCCGCCGGTACTACGGCGCCAACAACCTAACGATCGCCATTGTGGGCGACGTAAATCCCGCTGAGGTCAAGCGCCTTGCTCAGATCTACTTTGGACGGTTACCCAAGACCTCACCCCCGGATCCGGTCATCACGGAGGAGCCGGAACAGGAGGGCGAGCGCCGTTTCGAGTTGGAGGCGGCAGCGCAGCCCTTCGTGATCATGGCCTTCCACAGGCCCTCGGTGAACCACCCCGACGATGCCGTATTCGAAGTGCTGACCGACATCCTCGGGCTCGGACGCACCTCGAGGCTCTACACCCGCCTGGTCAAAAAGGAGAAGATCGCCGTCCAGGCCTCCGCCTTCTCGGGGCTCACGGGGGAAAAGTACCCTGGTCTTTTTGTGTGCTACGCAGTCCCCTCACGCGGTCATTCCAGTCACGAATGCGAGGCCTCCATCCTCGACGAGATCGAGAAGATCAAGCGAGAACCCGTGACGGCCGAGGAACTGCAGAAGGCCAAGGACCGGGCCCGCGCCAATCTGGTGCGCCAGCTTCAGTCCAACCTCGACTTAGCTATTCAGCTGGCCTACTACCAGGTCATCACCGGCGACTGGCGGAACCTGTTCAAGAAGCTGGACGAGATCCAGGCCGTTACGACGGAAGACGTGATGCGGGTGGCAAAGACCTACCTGACCAAGCGCAATCGCACGGTGGGTCACCTGGTGCCCACGTTTCAGCAGCCGGCTAACTAATAGCAAGCGTTCGTGAGGCCGGTGCAGGTCACCAGGGACAAGATCGGCGGACCCAAAGCGAGGGAGTGAAGCCCATGCGTTGGAAGACCGGATCCCTGAGGTGTCGTCGCCTCGGATTAGCGCTGGCCATTGCCATGATCTGGCTGAACCACACGGCACTGGCTCAGAAGCACTACCAGGAGATCAAGTTCCCGCCCCTGCGCAAGTTCGAGATCCCCAGACCGCAGCGCGTGGTACTGGACAATGGGATGATCGTATTCCTGATCGAGGACCACGAGCTCCCTCTGGTAGAAGCCTCTCTCTTAATCGGGGCTGGATCAGCCTACGATCCCGGTGACAAGGTGGGGCTGGCCGCCATCGCCACGGAGGTCATCCGCACAGGAGGCAGCACGTCCCGTAGCGGAGACGCCATCGATTCCTTGCTTGAGAGAAGCGGCACTTCGGTTGAGCTTTCCGCCGGGCTGCTGACGTCAAGCGCCTACATCTCGGCGCTCAAGGAGCACGCGGGCCTGGCGTTCGAGATCCTCTCGGAGATCCTGCGCCATCCCGCCTTTCCTCCGGAGAAGATCGAGCTGGCTAAGATCGCACAGCGCACCTCCATCGCTCGCCGCAACGATAACCCCATGCAGATCGTTAATCGCGAGTTCTTCAAGCTAATCTATGGGGCAGACAGTCCCTACGCCCGACACACCGAATACGCCACCATCGATGCCATCACCCGCGAGGATCTCGTGGCTTACCACCGCGCCTATTTTCATCCCAACAACTTCATTCTGGGTGTGTGGGGCGATTTCGACTCCCAGGCGATGTTGGACCTGGTGAAGAGCTATTTCGGATCCTGGCCCCGGGGCGAAGTCCAGAAACCCTCGCTGCCGCCGGTCAACTACCAGTGGGACTACACCGTGAACTTTGTTCAGAAGCCCGACCTGAACCAGTCCTACATCATGCTCGGCCATATCGGCGGGATCCGCAGCAACCCCGACTACTTCACCTGGGAGGTGATGAACGAGATCCTCGGCGGCAGCTTTACGAGCCGGTTGTTCCGGGTGGTGAGATCGCGGATGGGCCTGGCCTATTCGGTCTTTGGCACGTACGGCGCCAACTACAACTACCCAGGGGTCTTCTACGTGGGCTGCCAGACCAAGCTCGGCAGTACGGTGAAGGCAATTCGTGCCATGCTGGACCAGGTCCGCAGTCTCCGGGAGAAAGAGGTGAGTGACGAGGAACTCGCTCAGGCCAAGGAGAGCTTCCTCAACTCCTTCGTCTTCAACTTCGACAGCAAGCGCGAGATCGTAGAGCGACTCATGACCTACGAGTACTACGGCTATCCTCCTGATTTCCTCGACCGTCTGCGCGAGGGCGTCAGCAAGGTGACAAAGCAGGATATCCTGAGGGTCGCACACGAATACCTCCGACCCGATCAGGTGCGCATCTTGGTGGTTGGGAAGGAAGACGGACTGGACGAGCCCCTGTCTGTGTTAGGCCCGGTCCGGACGATCGACATCACGATCCCGCAATAAGCGCCGGAGCGACTGAGAGCCGAGAGCCCCACGTCGTTCTCGTTCCCGCAGGGCTGTTCGTTCGCAGAGGTCTCGGATCGGCGGGTGAAGTGGGTCGGGGCGAAGCAGGGTAGGCCCGTGCAGAGGCCTAAGGACGCCAGAGGAGCACAAGATGAGATCCCGTTGCGCCTTCGTCGGGGAGCCCCGACCCACCACCTGCCCGAAATCCTGGTGCTTTGCCTTGCCTGGTGCCTCGCGTCCTGCCACGGAAGGCAGGAGCCGCAGCGGGAAAGCGACCTTGCGGTCAGCGAGGCAGCGCCCTACGCTCAGATCGAGGTCGGGGGTCCGTACGTGGGGATCGAAGCCCACCGCAGTTCCCCCCTGCTGAACCGCGTCAGTTTCTATTACCCTGTGGCCAACAGCATCGATCGGAGCGAGGACTACTGGAGTCGCGACCGGTGGCGGGTGTTTTTCCTGGCCGTACGCACTGGGAACGCCGTTCCGGAGCTGATCGGGGTGGAGCCCCTCGCCCATGAGGTGACCCCTTACTCCGTCCGTTTCACGGCGGAAAAGCCTGCCTATGCCCTATCGATCGCCTTTTCCTTTTGCGAGAACCTTCCGGCGTTCGTAACCGTCCTCACCCTGAAGAACAAGCTTCCCCGTCGCGAGACGTTCGAGGTACGTACGCACCTCGACGCCGTCCTGCGCACCAGTCACAGCTACCGCCGCGAAGGGAAGGCCCGAATGGAACTCGACGGGAAGGCGGCCGTGACCTGGATACGCTACGCGTCGCCCGCCACAGGTCCGACCCTGCTTTTCGCAGGTAATGCCGGCGAGAAGCCCTGGCTCACCCTTCTGGCCCCTCGGGATTCCACAGAGACGGCATCCCCGGGGCCGCCCGCCTGGCTTATCCAAAAGGAAGCAGTTTCGGCACCGGCTGCGCGACTCGACACGGAAAACCCCGCCGTGGGTCAGGTGTACCGCCGCGCCCTTGGCCCGGGTCAGGAAATGAGGGTAGTCCAGTTCATCGGAATGTGTCGCCCGGAGGAAGGCGGCCCACTTGTTCGCCGTGTGCGGCGCAGCTGGCGCCGCGAGATCGCCGCCCACCGCCGTTCGGCTCTTCAAGCCGCGCACCTGCAAGCTCCGATCTTCCTGGATGACCCGACCTTGGATCACGGCGTTCACTGGGCGAGGGCCGTGCTCAAGGTGAACCGCCATTATCTCGACGGACAGCTGGTTCCTATGCCGTGTCCCGCCGAGTACAATTTCTTTTTCGCACATGATGCCCTCATGACGGACCTGGCGGTGTGCCTTTTCGATCCCAGGCAGGTCCGCCGGGACCTGCTCTTTCTGGCCCGGCACGCAGATTCCGCAGCCACTCTGCCCCATGCCTACTACTGGCGCGACGACCGCTACGTGACGGAGTTTGCCTCGGCCGATAACTGGAACCATGCCTGGCTTCTCCTGGTGGCGGGACGCTACTATCGACACACCCAGGACCGCGAGACTCTGCAGCAGATCTGGCCCATGCTCGGGCGCAGCCTCCAGTTGTCCCTTACCAACCTCCACAAGGACAGTCTGATCTGGGCCTACCGTCCGGATTGGTGGGACGTCGGGCACGTCCACGGGCCCCGATCCTACCTGACGAGCCTGACGGCGGCAGCGGTTCAAGAATTCGCAACTCTGGCTTGGCTGCTGGGAGAAAAGGAACCTCTGGTCCAGCTCGAGCGGCTGAGTCTGAGGATGAAGAGGGCGCTCCTCGCGCGTCTGTGGGACGAAAGGCGAGGATACCTCGTCGATCGATTCGAAGATGGCACCTTCGAAAGCCACCTGTACTCCGGGGCGCTTCTGGCCGCTCACCTCGGACTTCTGGACTCGGCAAAGGTGCAACGTCTGGTCCGCACAGCCCAAGATTACCTCGTCGATTCTTCCCTCGGGGTTCGGAACGTCTGGCCCGCAGATTTCCACCGGCTCGTAGAGGCCTATCGACTGAATGGACTGGAGGCCGGTCCCCCATATTCGTATCTGAACGGCGGAATCTGGCCGCACGGAAATGCCTGGTATTGCCTGGCCCTGGATGGGATCGGAAAGCGAGACGAGGGCGTGCGGTACCTCACCCGCTGGGCCGCAGTACGAGCGATACAGCAGAGCCCAGGCGGTCAGGCCGCGATGTTCGAGTACCGAGTTGCCGACCGCGAGAACCCCGACCTCTACGGGCGCGTCGATAAACCCCAGTTTACGTGGGCAGCCGGCTGGTTCCTGTACGCGACCTATTGGCTGTACGGCGTGCGGGAACATGCCTGGAACGTGTATCTCGATCCTTGGCTTCCTGAGGGACAATCTCGTTTCGAGGCTACCGTCTGGATAAGAGGTCGGCCTGTGACCATTCGGGTCCTGGGAAAGGGCCCGCACGTCGAGAGGATCTTTTTCGACGGACGCCCCGAGCACACCCTCGTCTTACCCCTATCGCCGAGCCCACCTGAGGAGATCCGGATCGTCCTTGGCACAGTGCGCGAGCCTTACCTTCAGCACGCCACGGCGGCTGTCCGGTTCGCTCGGTGGATTTCCAAGCCGCACCGGGAGCTCCGGCTCTGCCTCGCCGCCTACCCGGGGCACCGAAGCGAAGCCGTGATCTTATCGCCGTGGCCGGCTCAGGCCGCCAAGCTCAATGGCTTGCCGGTGGACATCGAGACAACGGTTTTAGGAAAGGGAATCTACCGTCTCGTTGTCCGGAACGAGCAACGGACAGAATCAGACACCCTGGCCGTCCGCTTCTAAAAGAATATCTCATCGGGCGCAGTACCTGCTCAAGGCGCCCCGTTTTGCCGCCGCAAGGGGACGCGCGAGAACTTCTCCGTCTATCCCGTAGCTCCTGGGAGAGGGTAAAGCCTCGCGGTACCGAAGTTTTGGTTGAAGAGACCCACCTGAAAAGCCTGGCCGGGACGCAGTCACCAGCCGGGGGAAAGAGCCAAGAGAAAAGCGTGACGCGTCCCTTCAACTCGAAGCTATGGAATCCGGCCTCACGGCACAGACGGCGGAAGAAGTGTGGAGTCGATCTTTCCTCGTGGCCGAGAAGAGTGGAGACCCGTCCGCTGGATGTGGGCCGGAAGGAGGCGAGCTTAGCCGCCGCGAGCGTTTACCGCAGGGCACTAGAAACGAACCACGCCCATCGCCGGGCATTGGGGACGGAGAGGATAGCGACGCCGCCGCTCTTCAAGAGGTCATACCGGCCGCAGAGGACCGGTACGTGGTCCCGAATGTGTCCGAGGAGCCCAAAGGAGACGATGGCATCGAGGGCTCCGCGAAAAAGCGGCGGCTGCGCCGCGTCCCGCTGGAGCACGAAGTTCTCCGCCCTCGTTCGGGAAGTCTGGCCGTATGCTTCTGCCGTTGCCTTTGCAAGGAAATCGACGCCGAAGCACGTTGCGCCTTCCCTCACAGGGCAAAATACCCATCGGCGGGTGCCCAACACCCCGTGACCCGGCTGAACCCATCGGTCCAGGATCTGTTTGAGAGGAACCTCGTAGCCCTCGTGCCGATCATGCCCTGTGAGGAGCCTTTCGCGGACAGAGCAAGAAGGGCAAGCATAGCTTGTAGCGTTCCCGTCGTAAACACCTTGCTTCACCCCCATCCGATCCTTTCGCAGCTACCTTCTGGCACGGCCGAGTCGGCTCTTTTGACCCGCACGCCCCCTTTCGCCGCCCCTCTGCCATCCGCTCGAGGGTTGGCTCTAATGGCTTTGAGCCTTGGCCAGCCCGCGCGCCAGCTCCAGCTGTCGCGTCAGGACCTCTCGTGTCGGGCCTCCGGCAATGAAGTCCCACGGGAAATGGGTGTCCGGGGCCTTGTCCACGTAGACCAGGTTTTCGGTCTGTACCCCTACTCTCGCAAAAGCCTCTCGCAGTGAGCAACCGGTAAGAAAGGAGTGCTCGAGGGCGGCCGCAAGTTCACTTCCCCCCAGGGAAAACACCGCCTGCAGGAATTCTTCAGGGTGGCGGCCCACTTCCAGCTCGATTCCCTTGAGCCCCCGCACGGACCGTCGGAGGATTCCCCGGCGGCGCTCCAGAGTTTCTCGCGCGGCCATGCCGCACCACTGGAAGGGGGTATGGGGCTTGGGGACGAAGGCGTTCACGCTTACCGTCAGACGCTTGGAGGAGTCCGCAGAGAGCAAGCGCTGTCCGAATTCGCGAACAAAGCGTGCCGTTTCCTCAACGTCGTCGTCCGTTTCCGTAGGCAAGCCGATGAGGAAGTAAAGCTTGACCCGCGGGATCTCGCTTCCCGCCAAGAGGTCGGCGGCCTCCAGCATCTTGTCCACCTGGAGGTTCTTGCGGATTACCCTCTGTAGCCTTGGGGAGGCAGTTTCCGGGGCAAGGGTCACGGAGCGAACTCCCCCGCGCTCCAGCAGGGAAAGGAGCTCGCGGTCCAGGTGGTCAATGCGCAGCGAAGAAAGAGAAAACGACAAACCGCGCGCGACCAGGCCTTCAAGCAGCCCGGGCAGCTCCGGGTAATCCGACAGCGCCGCCCCTACCAGTCCCACCCGATGTCCATTGCGGTTGCGCGTATCCACCACCTCGAGGACCCGCTCCTTGGGCCAGAGGCGATAGGGATAGTACACGTGGGAAGTCACGCAGAAGCGGCATCGGCGTCCGCAGCCCCTGGCCACCTCGACAAGGAAGGAGTCCTCCATGTGAGCTTCGGGCGAGACTAGGCACGACCACGCCGGCAGAGAATCCCGATCCCGCCACACGAGCCGAATCTTGCGATGCGGCTCCGGCTCCAGAGGCGGGCACCAGACGCCCGGGAGCTCAGCGAGACTTTGCAGCAAGGACCGGCGCTGTCCCCAATGCCAGCCCGAAGCGATCCTCTCCAGCAACGCCGGGAGGACGGGCTCCGCTTCCCCCAGTACGACGACGTCAAAAAACGGGGCAAGAGGAGTGGGATTGAAAAACGTAACGGCACCGCCCAGCAGGAACAGGGGATGGCCTTCGGTGCGTTCACTCGCGCGTAGTGGAACCCCGGTAGACGCGATCTGCGAGACCACACGAGGATAGTCCAGCTCGTAGCTGCACGAGAACCCAATGGCGTGGAAGGAGCCGCCCCTTTGGGCCGACTCAAGGCTCCGGAGTTGCGCCCCCCAAGGTAAGGGGTAAAAGAAAGCCCGCTCACATCGCCAGTCGGGTTCCGAGTTCACGAGCCAGTACACCCTCTGGAACCCCAGGTTGGACATCCCGACTTCGTACGAATTCGGGTAGACGAGGAGGAAAGAAAAGGGGGCACCTTCTTTCGGCTCCAGGCAACGCTCCTCCTGTGACAGCCATCGCCGGGCCAGCTCCTGGAAACGATAGGTCTCAACGGTGGCACGTACCCGTCGCACGCCTTTCTCCCCTATGCCTCATCGGCCAGCACGGTGGTTGAGGAGCCCTACGGGAGTCGAGGGACACAGTCCAACGCCTCCCCCATCGCGCAGCTACAGATTCCTTTTGCCACCGGCAGTACTCGACAAGCCTATGACCATCACGCTTCTCTCCCCCTCTTGCGCGCGGTCCGATCCTGCGTCGCGAACTCGGTCGGACGACGGACTGCAGGCGGCGAGTCCCAATCCCGAGCCGCTCGCAGCGTCGCCGCAAATCCTCTACCTCCTGCACGATTCGTAAACGAACGTAGGCTCGTTCCGTTTCCGAAGAGGAGAGCCCGCGGTCACCCGCCCGAACGGCAAGGGATTCCTCGGCTATTTGGTGCGTACCACGTGTCCGGCGGGCGATTTCTGGGTCCCCTGGCCGCGTTCCAGGAAAGAGCCCGGGCCGGCACAAGAGCGCTACCCTTGGTGCTTCCCCCTCTCTTGCCGTCTGAAGTGCGGACGCGCGCGTCCCCGCAGCGGGTTCAATGTCCCCCCTCTCCTTGCCGGGCCGCGACAGGTCGAAGGTCCCCCTGGGCGCGTCACATCCCCCATCCCTTGCGAATCAGGACGTTGAGTCCCGCGACCTCCCCCTGACCCCTCTCTGCCGCTGCCGGCTCCCTGTCCCAAGCCGGGATCCTGGCCTGACTTCGCGTTCCCAGCGCGCCGCTACCTTTGGCGCAGGAAGATCGGTTCCGCCGGCCAAGACTGACGGCAGCCCCGCCCCTTGGCGATCAGAACAGTCTGTGCTTACGGCGCAGGAAGGCGGGGACGTCTAAGTCGTCCTCGCGCACAATGGGGATTCCCTCCTGCTTGCCCTTCGAGCGGGCATCGTCGGGTGCCGCTTCGCGCAGCCTCTGTTCTTCCCCTCGACGAAGGTAGGCGGGGATGTCGTACGGGTCAATTCCGGCTACACCTGCCTCTGGAAGCTCCGTAAGCTTCCGTTGTGCCGAGGCGCCTTTGCGGCCGTTTCGGGTGAAGCCTGTGGCGATCACTGTGACCCGCACCTGGTCCTGCATCTTTTCGTCGATCACGGCGCCGAAGATGATGTTGGCCTCGGCTCCGGCGGCTTCAAAGACCAGCGTGGTCGCCTCGTTCACCTCATGGAGGGTCAGGTCAGCACCGCCCGTGATGTTCACGAGGACTCCCTGGGCTCCAGCGATCGACACGTCGTCGAGAAGCGGGCTGTGCAGGGCTCTCTGGGTAGCCTCCACGGCCCGGTTTTCCCCACTGGCCACGGCCGAGCCCATGAGGGCGTCGCCCATCTCCGCCATCACGGTCCGCACGTCGGCGAAATCGAGATTGATGAGCCCGGGCACACTGATGAGGTCGGAGATACCGCGTGTGGCCTGCAGGAGGACGTCGTCGGCGAGCCGGAAAGCCTCCGTGAGCGGGGTCTTCTTGTCCACGATCTGCAGCAGGCGCTGGTTCGGGATGGTGATGAGCGTGTCGACGTAGAGGCGGAGGTCCTCGATGCCCTGCTCGGCCCTCTGCATTCGCTTGGGTCCCTCGAACAGGAAGGGTTTAGTGACGATGGCCACGGTTAGAGCGCCGAGATCCTTGGCGATCTCCGCGACGACCGGGCTTGCGCCTGTTCCCGTACCGCCGCCCATGCCGGCGGTGACGAAGACCATGTCCGAGTCGCGCAGTACATTGACCA
>JAPDPT010000042.1 GCA_034506315.1 candidate division KSB1 bacterium
ACGTTTCTCGCATCCACTTCGAGGGCGGATCGATCCTGCGGACCTCCCGCGCCAATCCGACCAAGACCCCCGACCGCCTGCGTCAGACGGTAGAATCCTTGCACCAGCTTGGCTTGGATTACCTGATCACCATAGGCGGCGACGATACAGCGTACGCAGCCAGTGTGCTGGCCTCCCATCCGGAAAATCGCGTCAAGATTGCCCATGTGCCTAAGACCATCGACAATGACCTGCCCCTACCCGGCAACATCCCGACCTTCGGCTACCAGACAGCGCGCCACCTTGGGGCTCAGCTGGTCCGGAATCTGATGGAGGACAGCCGCACCACCAATCGCTGGTACATCGTGGTGTCCATGGGACGCAAGGCCGGACACCTCGCTCTGGGGATCGGCAAGGCGGCCGGAGCCACCCTCACCATCATCGCCGAGGAGTTCGACAACCGGCAGATCACCATCAAGGAGGTCTGCGACGTCATCGAGGGCTCGATCATCAAGCGCAAGGCACGTGGGCGCGACGATGGGCTGTGCGTGGTGGCCGAAGGCATTGCCGAGCACTTCAGCAAGGAGGAACTCGCCAAGATCCCGGGAATGATCTTGGAATACGACGACTTCGGAAACATCCGCCTCGCCGAAGTGGAGCTCGGCAAGATCCTCAAGCTGGAACTTGAACGGCGCTTCAAGGAGCGTGGCGACAAGCTGCAGATCGTGGAGATCAACATCGGCTACGAGCTGCGTTCGGCGCCGCCTATCCCGTTCGACCAGGAGTACACGCGCGACCTGGGCTACAGCGCCGTCCGGTACCTCCTGAGCCTGCCTCCTGAGGACAAAGGAGGCGCCCTCATCTGCGTCGACGCCGGCAAGCTCGTTCCCATGCGCTTCCAGGACATCATCGATCCTGCCACGGGCAAGACGCGTGTGCGGATGGTGGACGTGAAGACGGAGTCCTACCAGGTCGCTCGCAATTACATGATCCGCCTGGAGCGCGAGGACTTCGAGGATCCGGAGGAGCTGGCGCGTCTGGCAGCTGTGGCAAAGATGACCCCCGAGCAGTTCAAGCAGCGTTTCGGCTACCTCGTCGGGATCACCGCCTGAGGCGGTCCTGAGGAACATCCATCGAGACATTCGCGCCCCTCTTCGGGACCCGGCCTTTGGGCCGGGTCCTTTTGTCCTCCTTCGGCCGGATCGGGGAAGCCCAAACGGCTCGCCCCGGTGGAGAGCCCGCCCCAGCAGACCATGGCCGCCGGGATTGACCTTGACTTTGAGCGGGGGTTTTGCTAAAATAAGCGGCTTCAAAATTAAGAAGTTGGACCAGCCGGCGAGGGACCTATGGCGAAGAGGTACCAAAACTTCATCGGCGGCCGATGGGTCGACTCCACGAGCGGGGAAACCTTCGAGAACCGCAATCCGGCCAACTGGGACGAAGTGATCGGCACTTTCCCGAAGTCGAACCAAGAGGACGTGAACCTGGCCGTGGACGCGGCACGGCGTGCCTTTCCGAAGTGGAAGGCCGTGCCAGTCCCCGAGCGCGGTGAGATCCTGAAGCGAGCCGGCGATCTCTTGACGGCGCGAAAGGAAGAGATCGCGCGCCTCATGACGCGGGAGATGGGGAAAATCCTCGTCGAGGCAAGAGGCGACGTCCAGGAAGGGATCGACACCGCCTACTACGCATTCGGAGAGGGCCGTAGGTTCTTCGGACACACGGTCCCCTCCGAATTGCCGAACAAGTTCAACATGACCGTGCGCATGCCTGTGGGGGTAGCGGGCATCATTACGCCCTGGAATTTCCCGATGGCCATTCCTGCCTGGAAGATCTTCCCCGCCCTCCTCTGCGGCAACACGGTGGTTTTCAAACCGGCAAGCGATACCCCGGCCACTGCCAACGCCTTGGTGGAGATTCTCCTCGAAGCGGGAGTGATGCCCGAGGCGATCAATCTGGTCCACGGTAGCGGGACCACTGTCGGCATGGCCATCGTGCGTCATCCCGGGGTCGACCTCATCTCCTTCACCGGATCGTCGGCCGTGGGGAAGATCATCAATGCGGAGGCGGGGAAAGACCTCAAGCGCGTGAGCCTTGAGCTGGGTGGCAAGAACGCCCAGATCGTCATGGACGACGCTGATCTGGAGCTTGCTCTCGAAGGGGTGCTGTGGGGTGCCTTTGGCACCACCGGACAGCGCTGCACAGCCACAAGCCGGCTCATCTTGCACGAGAAGATTCACGATCGCTTCGTCGAGATGCTGGTGGAGCGGGCCCGCAAGATCAAGATCGGGAACGGGCTGGACGAGAGCGTGCAAATGGGGCCCGTCATCAACCAGGCCCAGAGGGACGTCATCCACAAGTACGTTCAGATCGGCCTGGAGGAGGGCGCGAAGCTTGTCCTGGGCGGCCACTACTACGAGGAAGGGGAGTGCAAGAAGGGCTGGTTTTACGCGCCGACGATCTTCGTGGATGTCAAGCCCACCATGCGCATCGCCCAGGAGGAAATCTTTGGGCCTGTCCTCAGCGTCCTTCGCGTGGGTTCGTTGGAGGAAGCCATCGATGTGCTGAACGGCACCCGATATGGCCTCTCGTCCTCCATCTATACCCGGGATGTGAACGCCGCTTACCGGGCCATTCGCGATATCGAAGCCGGCATCACGTACATCAATGGCCCGACGATCGGCGCCGAATGCCACATGCCCTTCGGCGGCGTCAAAGAGACCGGCAACGGGCATCGAGAGGGCGGCTGGGCTGCCTACGAGTTCTTCTCGGAGGTGAAGACCGTCTACGTCGACTTCTCCGGGAAGCTGCAGCGGGCGCAGATTGACAATCGCTAAGGGGCGTCCGAAGACCAGCTCAGTCGGGCCAGTAGATGGGAGGACCTTATGCGCCATATCTCCCCACGTGATGTTCACGCCATTCTGCGCAAGCACATGCTCGTCGATGGCTTCGATATCGTGGTGGACCTTGAGAAGAGCAAGGGCTCTTACCTGGTCGACGCAATCACGGGCAAGAAGTACCTGGACTTCTTCACCTACTTTGCCACGTTACCGTTGGGCCACAACCACCCGGGGCTGCTGACCCCCGACTTCAAGAAGAGGCTCCTGAGGGCTGCCATCAACAAGCCCTCGAACTCCGATTTCTACACCGTGGAGATGGCCGAGTTTGTGGAGACCTTTTCCCGCTACGCCATCCCCGACTATCTGCCGCACCTCTTCCTGATCGACGGCGGAGCCCTGGCGGTGGAAAACGCGCTGAAGACCGCCTTCGACTGGAAGGTGAGGAAGAATTTCGAGAAGGGCTACACGGTCGAGAAGGGGACCAAGGTAATCCACTTCCGGGAAGCCTTCCACGGCCGGAGCGGATACACCCTGTCCCTTACGAACACCAGTGATCCCAGGAAGTACATGTACTTTCCGAAGTTCGACTGGCCGCGGGTGCTCAATCCCAAGATCACCTTCCCGCTGAACGAGGAGAATCTGGCGAGGGTGAAGGAGGCGGAAGAGATCAGCCTGCGTCAGATCCAGCAAGCCATCGCCCGGGATCCGGACGACATCGCTGCGCTCATCATCGAGCCGATCCAGGGGGAGGGAGGCGACAACCACTTCCGCCCCGAGTTTCTCCGGGAACTCCGCCGAATCTGCGACGAAAACGAGATCCTGCTCATCTTCGACGAGGTCCAGACGGGCGTGGGGCTCACGGGCAAGATGTGGGCTCACCAGCACTTCGATGTGCGTCCGGATATCATGGCTTTCGGCAAGAAGACGCAGGTCTGCGGGATCCTCGCCGGTCCCCGGATCGATGAGGTGAAGAACAACGTGTTCCAGGAATCCAGCCGGCTCAATTCCACCTGGGGTGGCAACCTGGTGGACATGGTGCGCTTCGCCCGCATCCTGGAGATCATCCACGAAGAGAACCTCATCGAGAACGCCGCGCGGGTAGGGGAGTACCTGCTGCGCGGCCTGGAGGAGATCGCTCACGAGACCGATGGTCAGATGTCCAACGTACGGGGCCGCGGGCTTTTTATCGCCTTTGATCTTCCGACGACCGAGCTCAGGAACAAGTTTTTGCGCAAGGCCCTGGAGAATCGGCTCATCGCCTTAGCCAGCGGCGAACGTTCGGTCCGTTTCCGTCCGCCCCTGAACCTGAAGCCGGAGGAAGCCGACCACGGGCTGGAGATCGTCCGCAAGACGCTGCGTGCCATTCTGCCGAAAAAGGCGCCCGCGGTGGAGCCCGGGATCAATCACGCAAAGTACGAGCTCTAACAGCGGGTTGCGCAAGATAGGATGTCAGAGAGGAGCAGAGAAGCCCCCCAAGCAGAGGGGGGCACGCTATATTTGGTGAGCACACCGATCGGGAACCTGCAGGACATTACGTTGCGTGCCTTAGAGACGCTGCGGGCTGTTGACGCGATCGCCGCCGAGGATACGCGCCGCACCCGTATCTTGCTGGAGCAGTACGGGATCCGAAAACCGATGGTCAGCTACCACGAGCACAACAAGGGGTGGCGGGGCACCGAGCTCCTGGCGCGCCTCCGGAGCGGGCAGAGCATCGCCGTGGTCAGCGATGCGGGGACCCCCGGCATCTCGGACCCAGCCTACGAGCTGGTCTGCTCGTGTATCGCAGCTGGAGTGCCCGTGGTACCCATCCCAGGGCCATCGGCCTTGGTCGCCGCCCTGACGATTTCAGGGCTGCCTACCGACCGATTCGTCTTCGAAGGCTTCCTGCCGGTGAAAAAGGGGCGGCAAAAACGCCTGGAGGCCCTGCGAGAGGAAACGCGCACGATTATCCTGTTCGAGGCACCTCACCGTATCGAGCGCACCCTCACCGACCTCCTAGCCCACCTTGGGAATCGCCAGGCCGCCCTGGTGCGCGAGCTGACCAAGGTGCACGAAGAGGTTTGGCGCGGCTCTCTTGCGGAACTCCTCGAACGGAGCCGCAGGGAACCGCCTCGCGGCGAGCTCGTCCTCGTCGTGGAAGGGAAAACGCGCAGATTCCTGCGGGAACAAGTGCAGTCTGCGGACAACGGTAAGAAGCTTTGAAGCTCGAGATCGTACCTGCTTCCGTGAAGCATGGCTTTAATCGGCTATCGGAGCCTCTGGTGAACGTTTTCGTTCGCAGAGGTGCGAACCCGAACCTGTTCACCACGGCAGGGCTCTTCCTCAACGCCGCCTCGGGTGCGGTCTTCGCCACGGGCCACCTGAGGATGGGCGGGGTCCTCTTCCTGCTGGGTGGCGTGCTCGACACCTTAGACGGGCGGGTTGCCCGGGGTACCGGCAGGGTCACACGCTTCGGCGCGCTGTACGATTCCACCCTCGACCGCTACTCCGAGATCTTCGTGTTCTTTGGGATGATGTACTACTTCCTCCATTCGCCTCATCGATGGGCGTTGGCGGCCATTCTCCTGGCCCTCGGAGGCTCCCTCATGGTCAGCTACGTGCGTGCGCGGGCCGAGGGGCTGGGCTTCGAGTGTAAGATAGGGATCATGCAGCGGGCGGAGCGCGTGCTTGTCCTGGGGATAGGCGCCCTTGTCCATGAGGCGGCTCTCTTAATCGCCCTTGTGCTGGTCGCCGTGCTGGCCAATGTTACAGCCATTCAGCGCCTCCACTACATCTGGGCGCTGGAAAACGGCAGTAAGAACGCCGGACTTCCCCACGGGCAAAACTACAACGGCGACTGACCAAAAGGGCCACCAGGACCGGAGCTGGAACGCAACCTTCCGCAAGGGGAGGGAAGGTACAGTGCTTGTCCACGTACTGAAAGCCAAGATCCAGTATGCCACCGTAACCGACGCTCGTCTGGAGTATGAGGGTAGCCTGACCCTCGACAGGGAAATCATGGAGGCTGCGGGTCTTCTCCCGCATGAGCAAGTTCAGGTCTTGAATCTCAACAACGGGGACCGTTCCGAGACCTATCTCATCGAAGGGCCAGCCGGCTCAGGGGTAGTCTGCCTGAACGGCCCCCTTGCTCGGAGGGGTCAGATAGGGGACCGGATTATCGTGCTGGCCTATTGCCTCCTGGGGGAGGAGGAAGCCAGGAGCTGGCAGCCCAGAATCGTCTTCCTTGCCGAGGGCAATCGGGTGCACCGCATACGCAGCTGAGGCCCTGGTAGCGCGGCCGCTGGGCACCTTCGGCGGATCGGATCGTTTTTTATGCGGGTTACGCGGGAAAGAGGCAACGTCCATTAGGGCAGTGGAACGGCAGATACGAAGGGCAGCCAAAGGAGGAACGAACGTGGTTCAGAAGGGAGCGCAGATAGCCGAACCCAGGGGGAAGCTTGGAGTACTCATTCCCGGCCTTGGAGCGGTGGGCACCACCTTCATCGCGGGCGTGGAGCTGATCCGGCGTGGCATCGCCAAGCCTTACGGGTCCCTGACCCAGATGGGAACCATACGGCTCGGTAAGCGCACGGAAAACCGGGTGCCGAGGATCAAGGACTTCGTGCCTCTGGCCGAGCTTGACGATCTGGTTTTCGGCGGCTGGGACATTTTCGAGGATAATGCCTACGAATCGGCGAAGAAGGCGGGCGTCCTGTCCGACGAACATCTGGAGCAGGTGCGGGATTTCCTGGAAAACATCCGGCCCATGCCCGCTGCGTTCGACCGCAATTACGTCCGGCGCCTGGACGGCCCCAACGTCAAGAAGGCCAAGACGAAATACGAGCTCGCGCAGCAGCTGATGGAGGACATCGCCCGTTTTCGGGACGCAAACGGCATCAGTCGCATGGTCATGATCTGGTGTGGCAGCACCGAGATCTATCTCACCCCGCACGAGGTTCATCAGGACATCGCGAGCTTCGAGCAGGCGATGAAGGAAAACCATGCCGCCATTGCCCCGAGCATGCTCTACGCCTACGCCGCTCTCTCCATGGGTGTCCCCTTTGTGAATGGGGCTCCCAATCTCACGGTCGATATCCCGGCCCTCATCGCCCTCGCCAAGGAAAAGCGGGTGCCCATCGCGGGGAAGGACTACAAGACGGGCCAGACCCTTATGAAGACCATCATCGCGCCCGGGCTCAAGGCACGCCTCCTTGGCCTTCACGGCTGGTTCAGCACCAACATCCTGGGCAATCGAGACGGCGAGGTCCTGGACGATCCCGAGTCGTTTAAGACCAAGGAGGAAAGCAAGCTCGGCGTGCTCGAGTACATCCTTCAGCCCCAGCTTTACCCGGAACTCTACGGCAACATCTACCACAAGGTACGCATCAACTACTATCCACCTCGGGGCGACAACAAGGAAGGCTGGGATAACCTGGACATCTTCGGCTGGCTGGGCTATCCCATGCAGATCAAGATCGACTTTCTGTGCCGAGACTCCATCCTGGCCGCACCCCTCGTCCTCGACCTTGCCCTCTTCATGGACCTGGCGCAGCGGGCCGGGATGTACGGCATTCAGGAGTGGCTGTCGTTCTACTTTAAGTCGCCCATGACGGCCCCTGGGCTTTATCCGGAACACGACCTCTTTATCCAGCTCATGAAGCTAAAGAATACCCTGCGTTATCTGCGGGGCGAGGAGCTGATCACCCACTTGGGGCTTGAGTATTACGACTGAGCGACGGGAAAAGGGCGCATCGGTCGAGGCGTCCGGTGCAGAAAGGCGCCGGACGCCTTTTACCAAGGAAGCTGTGCGAGAAGGGAAGAGGCGGAACGTGTCCCGGAGGCGGGCAGAAGGATGTTCTGCGCTCAAGGAGATCCTGAGGACTTCCCTGCCCGCGGTGATCGACCTCTCGTCGCAGACCCTGATGTGGACGGTGGAGGCGATCCTCATCGGGCAGCTCAGCGCCTCGGCCTTCGCGGGCACCGCCATGGCCCTGCAGATCGTGATCCTCTTCTTCACCGTCATCCTCACGTTTGTGGTCGGGAGCTCTTTGATTATTTCGCGCCATATCGGCGCCGGCGAGCGGTGGGAGGCCAACCACATCCTCGGCCAGGCCCTGATGATCGGCCTGGGAGTGGCCTTCCTCTTCTCCCTCATCTGGTACACCGGGGCCGTACACCTTTTCCGCCTGATTCGACAGGAGGGTACGCCGGAAGCGCGCGCCGCCGGGGTCACCTATCTCCGGACCATCGCCTTTTTTGGCCCCCTGGTGATCACGAACTTCATTGCTGTGGGCATCATTCGCGGCGCCGGGGAAACCCACTATAGCATGGCGATCAATGTCTTCGTCAATGGCCTGAACCTGGTCCTTGCGCCCACCCTGATCTTTGGGCTTTTCGGCTTCCCGCGCCTGGAGGTGAGGGGAGCCGCCCTGGCGGTGGGGATCGCCCACAGCTGCGGGTTTATGGCTACTCTCTGGCTCTTGCGGTCCCGGCGGAGTACGCTTTTCCTTTCTTTTCGCGAACTCACTACGCCGCGGATGACCAGCATGCGCCGCCTCTTCCACACCGGCTTTCCCACCACGGTGGAGCAGCTGGCCACAGCTGTGGTCCAGTTTGTGATGATGAGCTACGCGGCGCGTCTGGGCGTCACCGCGCTGGCCGCCCACGGCATCCTGCTGCGCATCCAGGGGGTGCTCAGCATGGTGTACATGGGTTTTGGCGTCGGGGCGATGAGCCTCATGGGCCGGAACCTTGGAGCTTCGGATCACGAAACGGCGGAGCAGACGGCGCGGACCGCCAACGGTGTGGTGGCGGTCATGGTGCTGGGCATCGTCGGATGCCTGGTCCTGTTCAGCAACGAGATCGTCAGGCTCTTCGTTGGACGAAACCAGCAGGTCGTGTCGCTGGGCTCGAAAGTCCTGTACGTCTTTGCCCTGGTGCAGATCCCCAAAGCCCTCGGCAGCGTCCTCATGGGTCATCTGCGGGGCGCCGGCGACCTCCGATGGCTCATGTGGATGGTCATTGTGACCGGCCTACTGATCGACATCACCACCAACTACGTGGTGATCTTCGCCTTCGGGCTCGGCCTCCTCGGTCTGTGGTCGGTCCACACCTTAGGCGAGACGGTTCGCCTGCTCCTCAATGTCTGGCGATTTCGAGGAGGCCGCTGGAAGTTCATCGACATTTGAGGCGCCGGCAAGAGACCAGCGGCGCGAGGATATCTTGATCCATGGACAAGGGCCTCTTCATTAGCCTGGAAGGGATCGATTTTTGCGGCAAGACCACCCAGGCCCACCTCCTGGCCCGTAGGTGGTCGGAAGTCGGCCGGGAGGTGGTCAGCGTCCGGGATCCGGGCAGCACGGCCATCTCCGAACGCCTCCGCGAGATCCTTCTGGACCGTAGCGCCCGCGAGATGCACCCGATGACCGAGCTTCTCCTCTACGAGGCCGCGCGGGCGCAGCTTGTGGCCCAGATCATCCGACCAGGGCTGCAACGAGGGGCCGTGGTCGTCGCCGACCGCTTCTCTGATTCCACCACAGCCTACCAGGGCTATGGCCGCGGCCTTCCGCTGAAGGAAGTGGAGGAAGCCAATCGTCTCGGCAGTCTGGGACTGTGTCCGGATTTGACCGTGGTCATTGACATTCCCGTGGAGGAGTCGCAGCGGCGACAACAGGCCCTGGGGATGCCGGCCGATCGAATCGAGGACCAAGAGGCGGACTTCCGCCGGCGGGTGCGCGAAGGATATCTGGAGATCGCCCGCCACAACCCGCAGCGTGTGATCCTGATCGATGGACTGGGCACACCCGCTGAGGTCCACGCTCGCATCTGGGAGGCCATGGAACACCGGCTGGAAGAAACGGGTAAGCTGTCTGGAGCGGCAACGACCTGAGGGAGGGGGACACGGACACGAGGTCCGTGTAACTTCGGCCGTAATTTTCGCTGAATGCGAGGAGGAAGGGAAAAGTGAAGGCGAAGAGGGAAACAGGCCTGATCGGCCTTCTCATTCTCGTCACCCTGACCGTGGGTGGCTGGCTTTCCAGCACCGTGGGTTTGGGTCGAGGACAGGACATCTACGCCGACGTGCGGCGCGGGATCGGGCTCTTTGGGCGCGTCTACGAGGAGGTCGCCCAGCGCTACGTAGAGCCCATCGCCGTGGACAAGTTTGTCCAGCGGGGCATCGAGGCGATGCTCGAGGCGCTGGACCCGTATACGGTCCTCGTCGAAAAGGAGGATAGCGCCGAGCTCCAAATCATGACCCAGGGCAAGTACGGCGGGGTGGGCATGCGCATCGGGTTGCGCAACGGCTGGCCGACGGTTGTCGAGCCCCCCTTTGAGGGCACCCCTGCCCTGCGCGCCGGCATCCGCGAAGGAGACCAGATCATCGAGGTGGACGGTGTCTCCACCAAGGGGCTGAGCGTGTCGGAGACGGCGGCGCGCCTCCGGGGACCCAAAGGCACCCCGGTGACGATCAAGATCCTGCGCCCGGGCGTCGAAGATCCTTTGGAGTTCCGTCTCATCCGCGATGAGATCCACCCCAAGGACGTCACCTACGCCGGCTTGGTTACCGACGGGGTGGGATTGATCAAGCTCTCACGCTTCTCCCGCAATGCCGGGCAGGAGGTGCGGGAAGCCATCCAGCAGTTGCAGGGGCAAGGCGCCCGCGCCCTCATCCTGGACCTGCGTAACAACCCCGGCGGCATGCTCGAGGCGGCGGTAGAAGTGGCGGAGAACTTTGTGCCTAAGGGGGAACTCATCGTCAGCACCCGCGGCCGCGTGAAGGAGGCCAACCAGGAGTTTCGCTCCCAGGCTAATCCGGTCTGGACGGGCAAGCCTCTGGCTATCCTCGTCAATCGTTACAGCGCCTCGGCCTCCGAGATCGTCGCCGGATGTATCCAGGACCTCGACCTCGGGGTGATCATCGGCTCCCCCACCTACGGAAAGGGGCTGGTTCAGACGGTCGTGCCCATCGACCGGGAGACGGCCGTTAAGATCACCACCGCGAAGTATTACATCCCCAGCGGCCGGCTGATCCAGCGGCCGGGCATTTTCAACCGTGAAAGCGGTGTTTTTCTGGCGGACTCCAGTGCGGCGGATTCTAACCGGGTCTATCAGACCCGCAACGGCCGCACGGTTCGAGGAGGCGGCGGGATCACCCCCGACCTCCTCGTGAGCGAGGACTCCCTCAATGCCTTCCAGGTGGCCTTGCTAATGAAGTCCATGCTCTTCAATTTCGCCGTCGAATACGCCACCCGCCACCCCGAGCTCCCGCGCAACTTCGTGGTGGACGACGACCTGATCGAGGAGTTCCGACTCTTCCTCGAGAAGAACAAGTTCGACTACAAGGTGGAAGGGGAAGAGGCCTTAGACCAGTTCCGCCAGACTGCGGAGAAGGCCGGCTTCCTTTCCAGCCTCCAGCCGGGGCTCCAGCAGATCGACCTGGTCCTGAGGCAACTGAAGGCCAAGGAGTTCGAAGCCAGCCGCGCCTTCATCCGCGAGGAGCTGCAACGGGAGATCGCAGCCAAGCTCTGGGGAACCCGCGGGGCCGTCGAGGCAACCTTCGACGACGACCAGGCCCTCCAGCGCGCGGTCGAAATTCTCCGGAACGAGGCAACCTACACGAGCATTCTAAAGGGCAGCACCAAGACCGCCAGGCGCTAAGGACGAAGCCTGGATTGAACCGGCAAATACCCTCCTCACCGATCGCCGACATCGGGACGTTCCTGGGACAGGAAACGCAGGTTCGGGTATCACAAGGTAACAGGAGGTCAGACGATGGCTGAGAAGAAGTGGGTCTACAAGTTCGGAGGGAACTCGACCGAAGGCAACGCCAAGATGAAAAACCTCCTTGGAAGCAAGGGGGCCAACCTTGCTGAGATGGCTTTGCTGGGAATCCCTGTACCTCCGGGCTTCACGATTACCACCGAAATGTGCGCTGTTTACTATCAGACCAACGGGCAATTCCCACCCGAGCTCGAAGGCCAGGTGAAGGAGGCCATGGCCTTCGTCGAGAAGGAGATGGGAGCTACGTTCGGTGATCCCTCCAATCCCCTCCTCGTCTCGGTTCGCTCAGGTGCGGCCATTTCCATGCCCGGGATGATGGACACGGTCCTTAATCTCGGCTTAAACGACGAGACCGTGCAGGGGCTGGCCAAGCGTACAGGCAATGAACGCTTCGCGTGGGACTCCTACCGCCGCTTTGTCCAGATGTACGGCGATGTGGTCCTCGGCCTCAAGCCGGAGAGCAAGGAAGAAACGGATCCCTTCGAGGCCATCATCGACGAGCTCAAGGAGAAGAAGGGGTATAAGTACGACACCGACATGACGGTCGAGGACCTCAAGTACTTGGTCGCTGAATTCAAGAAGTTGATCAAGCAGCGCAAAGGGGTCGACTTTCCCCAGGACCCCTGGGAGCAGCTGTGGGGCGCCATCCGGGCCGTTTTCCGCTCGTGGAACAACGAGCGGGCCATCACCTACCGCCGCCTGAACAAGATTCCGGATGACCTCGGCACGGCCGTCAACGTGCAGGCGATGGTCTTTGGAAACATGGGCGAAGACTCCGCCACCGGTGTGGCCTTCACCCGCGACCCCGCCACGGGCGAAAAGGTCTTCTACGGTGAGTACCTGGTCAATGCCCAGGGCGAGGACGTGGTGGCCGGTATCCGTACGCCCCAGCCTATCAATCGCGAGACGAAGACCGAGCCCGACCAGGTGACTCTGGAAGAGGTCATGCCCGAGGCATACCGCACCTTGGTGGACATCCGCGACAAGCTGGAAAGACACTACAAGGAGATGCAGGACATCGAGTTTACCATCCAGCGCGGACGCCTGTGGATGCTCCAGACGCGCACCGGCAAGCGCACCGCCAAGGCCGCCATCAAGATTGCCGTCGACATGGTGAAAGAGGGGCTGATCGACAAGAAGACGGCGATCATGCGCGTTTCGCCCGAGCAGCTGGACCAGCTCCTGCATCCGATGTTCGATCCCAAGGCCAAGAAGAAGGTCATCGCCAAGGGTCTACCGGCATCGCCTGGAGCGGCTTCGGGCCGCGTGGTCTTCCACGCCGACGACGCCGAGGAGTGGAACCGCCGGGGCGAGAAGGTGATCCTGGTACGGCTGGAAACTTCGCCTGAGGATGTGGGCGGAATGCACGCAGCGCAGGGCGTCCTCACAGCTCGCGGCGGCATGACCTCGCACGCTGCGGTGGTCGCCCGCGGGATGGGCAAGACCTGCGTGGTCGGCTGCGGCGCCATCGACGTCGATTACGCCAAGCGCCAGTTCACGGTGGGCGACCTCGTGGTGAAAGAAGGCGACTGGATCAGCATTGATGGCTCCACCGGCGAGGTCATGCTGGGGCAGGTGCCCACGGTGGAACCGCAGCTCACCGGCGAATTCGCCGAGCTGATGAGCTGGGTGGATGAAGTGCGCCGTCTCGGCGTGCGCACCAACGCCGACACACCTCGCGATGCTCAGGTCGCCCGCAACTTCGGCGCCGAGGGCATCGGGCTCTGCCGTACGGAGCACATGTTCTTCGAGGGCGATCGCATCAAGGCTATGCGCGAGATGATCCTCGCTGAAGACGAGGCGGGCCGCCGCAAGGCCCTGGACAAGCTGCTCCCCTATCAGAAAGAGGACTTCATCGGGATCTTCCGGGTGATGGAAGGGCTGCCGGTGACCATCCGCCTCCTCGACCCGCCCCTGCACGAATTCTTGCCCCAGGACGAGCAGGCGCAGCGGGAGATGGCTGAGGAAATGGGTGTCTCCGTCGAGAAGGTGAAGGCGAGAGTCACGGCCCTTCACGAGCTCAACCCCATGCTCGGCCATCGCGGCTGCCGCCTGGGGATCGCCTACCCCGAGATCACCGAAATGCAGGCTCGAGCCATCTTCGAGGCCGCCTGTGAGCTCGCTAAGCAGGGCGTGAAGGTCGTGCCCGAGGTGATGGTCCCGTTGGTGGGCACCCTGGGCGAGTTCGTGAACCAGAAAGAGATCATCGACCGGGTAGCCAAGGAAACCATGCAGAAATACGGAGTGCAGGTCAACTACCTGGTCGGAACGATGATCGAGGTGCCGCGCGCCGCGATCACCGCGGACGAAATCGCTAAGGAAGCCCAGTTCTTCTCCTTCGGCACCAACGATCTCACGCAGATGACCTTCGGCTACTCCCGCGACGACGTCGGCAAGTTCCTGCCGATGTACATTGAGAAGGGGATCCTGAAGGAGGACCCGTTCCAGGTCCTCGACCAGGAGGGCGTGGGCCAGCTGGTGGAGATGGGCGTGAAGCGCGGCCGCGCCACCCGTCCGGACCTCAAGATCGGCATCTGCGGCGAGCACGGTGGCGAGCCGAGCTCGGTGGAATTCTGCCATCGCGTGGGGATGAACTACGTGAGCTGCTCGCCCTACCGCGTGCCGATCGCCCGTCTTGCCGCGGCTCAGGCAGTCATTAAAGAGGAACAGGCCAAACAAACCAAGTAGGAAAACCGCGCCGATCTCCGAGCGCGGAGACCTGATGCGGCGGCACCTGTCCCAACGCAGGTGCCGCCCTCTTCTTGTGCTCGCAACCTGCTGGACACCGTGACACAATCGACAGCACGGGTGAGGGAGAAAAAGCGTCGATCCCAGGCGGCGAATCCTGCAGTTACTCACCCATCGGGCCTAAGGAGAACGAAAAGAATGCTCGGAAGCAATAGGGCCACCCCGGCGCGGAGGCTCATCCTGTTCTGCGATTTCGACGGGACAGTTGCTCAGAACGATGTTGGCGATCTCTTCTTCCAGACCTTCGCGGGTATCGAAGCGTGGCAGGCCGCTGTGGAGGCCTACCGCAGCGGGCAGATTACCTCCCGCGAGTACCTGGAGCGCGTGTGCGCTGCTACCCGATTTGACTCCACACATTTCGAAAAACTCGTACGCGAACAGCCGCTCGACCCTCACTTTCGCGCCTGCGTCCAGTATTGCCGCCAACACGGCTACCCCGTGTACATCCTGAGCGACGGACTCGATGCCTACATCCGCCGGATCCTCGAGAACAACGGCTTGGCAGACCTTCCGGTGTTCTCGAACCGGATGATCCAGTTGGACACCATCCGCATCGTGCCACACCTCCCCTATTGGGAGCACTCCTGCGGCGATTGCGCCAACTGCAAAGGCTACCACATCCGACGGCTACGAAAGCCGGGGGACCTGGCAGTATTTGTCGGCGACGGGATCAGCGACCGGTGCGCCGTCAGGGAGGCCGACCGCGTCTTGGCCAAAGGCACCCTCCGCGACTGGTGCCAGGCCCACGGCTACTCCTTCCGGCCCGTGGAGAGCTTCGCCGACGTCCTGCGGGAAATCCAGGCCCTCGAAGAAGAAGCGGCGCTCACTGTGACAGCCGAGCCCTACGCAGCGTCGGAGGATCGGTAAGCCGGAGTAAGCCGCTTCCCCCACCCGGCGCGAAGGAGGGTAAGAAGCCATGCTCGTCGGGATGGTAGGGTTACCCCTTTCCGGCAAGACGACCCTTTTCAACGCCCTCACCGGGAGCCGCGTTCAGGTGGATCACTTTGGGGGGCGTCGGGAGACGCACCGAGCCGTCGTGCAGGTCCCCGACCCCCGCCTGGAGAAATTGGCCGAGATCTTCCAGCCGGAGAAGGTGACCCCCGCCACCGTTGAGTACGTGGACACCGCGGGCGTCCAGGAGTCCGCCCGCGCCGCCAGGGGCTTGGACGATGAGCTTCTCGGCTACCTGCGCACCGTGGACGAGATCCTGCTGGTCCTGCGGGCCTTCCGGAATCCGAACGTGCCCCATCCCCGGGGCGACGTCGATCCCCTGCGCGACGCCGAACAGCTTCAGGAGGACCTGCTGCTTTCCGACCTGGCAATTGTCGAGGCACGTATCGCTCGCCTCGAGAAGTCCATCCCCAAGACCCACAGCGAGGCCGAGATCTTCGAGCAGCAGATCCTCCGACGCTTCCTCCAGACGCTGGAGGAGGGAAAGCCCCTGCGCTGCCTGTCCCTCGAGCCGGAGGAAAAAAGAGCCATCCGCGGCTACGGATTCCTCACGCTCAAGCCTACCATGTTCGTGCTGAACCTTGACGAGTCGGACATGGCCCGTGGTCCGGAGCTGGCTCGATCCGCCGAGGCCCTCGCCCGCTTTCCCGCCACCTCCGTGCAGGCTTTGTGCGCCCAAATCGAGATGGAAATTGCGCAGCTGGACCCGGCCGACCGCAAGGCTTTCCTCGACGATCTTGGCCTTGAGGAGCCGGCCATGTCGCGGCTCATCCGCGCCTCCTATGACCTCCTGGGGCTGGTCACGTTCTTCACCTATGAGTCGCGCGAGGTGCGGGCCTGGACGATTCCCCAGGGCACGCCGGCGCGCCGCGCGGCGGGGACCATCCACAGCGATATGGAACGAGGATTCATCCGTGCCGAGGTCGTCTCGTACGAGGACCTCGTCCGCTGCGGCTCCATCGCCCGCTGCCGTGAGTCGGGAGCCCTCCGCCTCGAAGGCAAGGACTACGTGGTACAGGATGGCGACGTGATCACCTTCCGCTTCGCGTCCTGAAAATCCCGAAGCCCAATCCCCTCCCTCTGGCTTGCCATTTGCAGCAGTGGCGAGCGCAAAGACACGCCCCAGAAGGCCAGACTTGCACATCCAAAAAGGATCGCCTATGAGACGTAGCTTGGGCCGCCTCGGAAAGCTCGCCGTCGGTGTGGTTGTTAGCGCCGTCTTCCTGTGGCTCGCGTTGCGAGAAGTCCAGGTGCGGGACGTCTGGCTTGCCCTTCGCCAGGGGGAGTACCTGTGGTTTCTACCCGCTCTGTCCGTGATGTTTGCCAGCCATTACGTGCGCGCCTATCGCCACCGGTACCTATTGCTCCCGGTGGGAAACCTGCCTACCCCCCAGCTGTTCTCCGCCCTGATGATCGGCTACATGGCCAACACGCTTCTGCCCGCTCATCTGGGCGAGCTGGTGCGGGCCTACGTCGTGGGACGCAGGGGGAAGATCCCGGCTTCCTCCGCGCTCGCCACCATCGCCGTGGAGCGCATCTTGGACGTCTTGACGCTGCTGCTCTTGATGGCTGCGGCACTCCTCGTTTTCCCGTTCCCGAGCTGGGTGCGCATTAGTGGCGCGCTCACTCTTCTGGCCACTCTGGCCCTCGCCTTCTTCCTGCTCTGGATGCGCCGACAAGAGGAGCGGGCTACGGGCCTTGTCCGACGCAATGTGGGCCGCGTTTCGGCGAGGTTGGCAAGCTCCCTGGCCGGCCTGCTCCACAGCTTCGTGCAAGGATTAGCCCCTTTGCAGAGGCGGCGTCACTACGCGCTCGTCGCCATTAGCTCGGCCCTCGTCTGGGCCGGATACGCGGCCGTCATCCGTGTCCTCTTCCGCGCCTACGGACTGGACGCGCATTTTGCCCTTGGGCTGAAAGCTACCGTTGTTACCCTGGTCATCACCACGATCGCCGTGGTCGTCCCCAGTTCGCCCGGCTACGTGGGCACCTACCACTGGCTCTGCATGAAATCGCTGGAGCTGTTTGCCGTTCCCCCCGAGATGGCGCTGAGCTACGCGGTCGCCCTCCACGCGCTGAACATGCTTCCCGTCGCCGGCTTGGGGCTCGTCTTTGCCTGGAAAGAAGGCTATTCCCCCTCCCACCTGCCCAACGGCCGTCAGGCCCAAATTGCCTCAACCTGAGTCAGAGGGCCGACACCGTCGGTGCGCAAGGGCACACAGGCCCGGGTCAATCATCCTGGGCAGAGCGAGGCCATGTGACCACCCAAGATCGCACAAGCTCCTCGCTCGAAAGGAGATCTCGAATCGACACCTGCCACAGGGCACCGCCCGAGGATAGCGGGCAGGAGGCAGCCTCGAGACTCACCTCCTGGCCGAGCCGTGCCGCTTTCCTGTACTCGATCCGCCATCGCCGCATCCAGAACTCACCCGGACCCCCCTGATGCAGGAGATCGGCGATCCAGCGCAGGTAGACGGTGTTGTTGGCATGGCCGTAGCCATCGAGGTCCGAGTAACCTACCGCGCGGGTGATCCTTAGGCCCGGATCTGCGAACGCCCACTCCCCTCCCTGCTCGGGCCAAGGCGAGATCGCTTCCTCCGGCTCAACCGCCAATCGCTCCTCTATCTCGGGCGATAGGGGCGCAGGTCTTCCCGTGGAAGCTTCCAGATAGACCCATTCCGCCTGGGCCCCACCGAGTGGGGCGCCGGCGCCATCCAGGAAAAGATAGTCACGATGCACCGATACCCGCTTCCGTTTGCTGATCCACGTCTCGACAACGATCTGGTCGTCGAGGATCCAGGGGCGCACAAGCTCCGCCTGGAAGCGCCGCATCACCCAACCCGTGCCGCGCGCCCGGTACCAACGCGTGTCGAAGCCGTGATGCTCCGTTACGGCGATACTGACGTCCTGGGCGACGTTCTGCACGAACCAAGCGTGCGCACAATCGTCTGGCCCGACGTAGTTCCCGGTGACCTTGAACTGTCTCCGAAAGCGCTCGCTGCCCATCGCTCCCTCCAGAACGTTGAACGTCCGTCGCCAGGGCCTCCCTGATGTCGCGCTTACGGGCCCGGGCTCTCCCCGTCCCCTGCGCCGGAAATGTACGAAGCGGCGGCGAGCGCTCCAAGCTCGGCACTGTTCCAGCGTTTCCGCTGGTCGGGAATAGCGGCCCAGTCCGCAACGTTCAGATCCTGGACGGGGTAGGAGCAGCGCTCCTGCGGCTTGACAAAGCGACGCTCGCCCTATACCTTGTAGGCCGAACGGGGTCGGCACCCGTCCGGGGGTCTGGAAATCGGAATGTCAGGGAAGCGAGAGAGGATTTCCGACGCCTAACGCAACGGAGGGGCCATGCGCACGCGCAAGCTCGGATGGACAGGGGAGGAGTTGACCGTCATCGGCCTCGGCGCCTGGGCGATGGGTGGCGGGGGCTGGGCGTACGCCTGGGGCCCGCAAGATGACCGCGATTCCATTGCCACCATCCAGCGCGCCCTCGACCTCGGCATCAACTGGATCGACACGGCCGCTGTGTACGGCCTCGGGCATTCCGAGGAGATCGTCGGCCAGGCCATCCAGGGGAGGCGAGATCAGGTGTTCTTGGCTACCAAGTGCAGCCGCGTGTGGGACGCCCAGGGCCACATCTACGGACGCCTCAAGGCCTGGAGTGTGCGTCAGGAGCTCGAGGCGAGCCTGCGACGCCTGCGTGTTGACACCATCGATCTCTATCAGATCCACTGGCCCGATCCCGATCAGGACCTGGAGGAGGCCTGGACGGAGATGGCAAAGGCCGTCGAGGAAGGAAAGGTGCGCTACCTGGGTGTGTCCAATTTTAGCGTGGCTCAGATGGAACGTTTGCGAGCCATCCACCCCATCGCGTCGCTCCAACCGCCGTACTCCCTTCTACGCCGCGGCGTCGAGAACGAAATCCTGCCCTACTGCGCGCGACACAACATCGGCGTGATTGCCTACAGCCCGTTGGGCAGCGGCCTTCTCACCGGCAAATTCGACCGCCAGAAGCTCCAATCCCTCCCTCCTGACGACTGGCGGCGCCGGGGACAGCTTTTCCAGGAACCGGAGTTCAGCGTCAACCTTGCCTTCGTGGACGAGCTTCAGAAGCTTGCCGCCCGGTATACGCGCCCCGTTTCGCACCTGGCCATCGCCTGGGTGCTGCGCCGCCCCGAGATTACGGCGGCCATCGTCGGCGCGCGCCGTCCCAGCCAAATCGAGGAGACGGCACCCGCGGCGGACTGGGAGCTGCCATCCGAGCTCGAGGCGGAGATCGATAGGCTTCTCCAGCAGCGGGAGCGGCAACTGGCATCTGCCTCGATCTGACGCTCCGGTCTCGCGCCGGATGCAAAGCCAGGAGGTGAGGCAGGCTCCCTCCTTGATGGATGCGATTCCCGCGCTCGACGAGGATGCGCCTGCCCAGAGCTATGCGCACAAGGGGGAAAGCTTGACGACCCAGGAGAGCTCACCACTGCGAGAGGCGCTCGATGAGGGAACGGTAGGGACCCGCGTGCATCTCCGGACGGAAGTACACCTTCCGCAAATAGTCCAGGGCTCCCGCCACCCGCTCGAAGAGCAGAAAGAGCCGACGGAACAGCTCCGAGCCCGGGATGGACAGGGCGCTGTCGAACTGGTAGACCGAATAGTACGAGCGCTCCCCCTCCCGGGTGTAGAGGTCCATCACGCCCATTCGCTCTACGTAATCGCGGAGGATTCCCGTCATGAAGAGGGTGAAGTCGCCAATGTGCCGGCGGATTTCCCGCTCGCGGAAGGGGTCAAAGCGCGGAGCCGCCACGTGCGCGTGCTCCTCTGCCTCCGTCAGCATCTCCACGATGGTGGTGAGCTTTTCTCCCCGCAGATCCCGGATCCGGTAGAGATTCTCGGTGCGGGCAAAGCGGGTGAGCACCCCCGAGACATAGTCCGTAACCTCGGCATCCATCAGGCCCACGTCCGAGAAAGCGATCCCCGCCCACTTGCGGAAGAAGCGATACAGACCTTGGTAACGCTCGGGAATCTCGGGCAACATCGTACCACCTCCGTCGGGAGAGACATCCGTTCCCTTGTACGACGTGCCCGGTGGCCCAGATCCTCCGAGGTTCCCAGCCGGTAAACAGACTTTGCGCTCCGTCGCACAGCCGCCTTAGGAGCCGGATTCTATCCGTAGCGACCGTACCTGCGCACGAGATCCAGGATGTAGCGATAGCGCTCGAACGAAACGTTGTCCGGTACGGAGTGATCGGTGTGGTAGATGTAGGCACCGTCCTCCATGGCCACAGCGAACTTGGTGCGGATCTCCTCCTCGATCACCCTTGGGTCGGGGTGGGACATCTTGCGGGCGTCGATGCCCCCCATGAAGGCGAGCTTGTCGCCGTAGAGCCTCTTGAGCTCGATCAGGTCCATTCCCGATTTCACCTCGAGAGGCTGGAGGCAATCGAAGCCGGCGCGGATCAGGTCCGGGATCAGGGCCTTCACGCAGCCGCAGCTGTGCAAGATCACCTTGAGCCCGCGGGCGTGGAAAAAATCCACCATCCGCTTGTCGGCAGGGAAGATCAGCTCGCGGTAGGCCTGCGGAGAGAATAGAGTTGCGTTCCGGTAGCCCATGTCATTGAACAGCCAGGCTCCATCGAAATCGAAGCCGCGACCCATCATCTCTTCCGCCCCCGCAATGGTCAGCTCGGCCAGGGTGTCGAAGATATCCTTCACCCACTCCGGGTCCTCGGCAATGGCCATGAGGAGCGTCTCACTTCCCACGAAGCCCTGCGCCCGATCGTATCCGGTGGCCATCGTAAACACGCAGAAGTACCCCTTTGCTTTGGCCTCCCGAAATTGCGGAAGCAGGGTCTCCCAGTCCACCCGCGTATTGTTCCAGCGCAGAAGCTCCTTCCGCTCCTCCCAGCTTGCCCGATCCGTGACCGGAAACTCCAGGTAAGCCGGTGTGGAGGTCTGATGCTTCCAGTCCTTCCGCACGGCCCCGTCTGCGTTGCGCACGATGCGGTACTCGTCCGTCTCCTCCAGCACTTCTACTGGTAGCTGGAAACTGCCGTTGAAACTGAAGAGGCGAAACTCGTAGCCGAAGTATTCGGCCACATCCGCCTCAGCAGGTAACCCTTCGGTCCGCCACCTTGCCACCGTAGTCGGCCAGGGCTCATCGTGGATGGGCACGCGATCCGGCTTCCGATGGGAGAGGGCAAGAAGTACGCGCTCGCGGGAGGTCATTTCGGCCATCAGGTCCCTCGCTGGTCTTGCACTTGATCGCTGCCATTACTGCTGCGCGCGCCACAAGGCGAGAATCTGCGCCAAGAGCTTCTCTTTGGCGCGCAGCATTTCTGCTTTGGATGCGCAGTACACCGTCCCGGCAGCAGCCCCAGCGTGCCCGTCCCCAATGTTGAGGCTCCGCATGATCTCGCCCACATCTTTGCCGTGCCCCTGCCCTGGGAGGTTGATGCCGAGGGACATGGACACACTCAGGTCCGTGGTCTTCAGTCCGCCGCGCATCAGGTTCCGGACTTCCAGTACCGCTTTGGCCTGCGGGTAGAGCAGAAAGGCGAGCTTCTTGATCACGCGTGGCGGCCGGGCGTAATCGGTGAAGTCCAGGACGACCATCTCTTGTCCTTCATCCCCCGGTAGAAACCGCGCCTGCCGGGCAATCACCTGCAGCATCTCCTCCTCCTGCCGGTGGTACTCCTCGTAGGCCCGGCAGATCTCCTCCGTGGAGGCCACCTCCCCCAAAGGAAGATCGCGCACCTGTCGCACAAGCCGACGCAGGAAGGCGCTGCGCTCCCGAGGCGAACCCTCTTGCGCTTTGATGGCAGCATCCACCATCTTCCCCGGTGTGGGCTTTCGCCACTCCTCGATGGAAGCGAAGCGAAAGCTATCAAGAACGTCCGCTTCGCCCACGGTCTCCTCGTAGAAGTCCGGAAAACAGCCGCGCGGGCGAAAGTACTCGTACACCACCCGCGCGCAGGAGTCCCGCAGGGCAAAGCTTCCCGCCAGAGTTGCGGGATCGATGCCCCGGTAGCGCAACTCCTCCAGGTTTCCCTCGTGGTGGTCAAACCACATCCCGCATTCCAGGGGATAGGGAAGGTCACAGACAATGTCCTGGGACGTAATCGTGATTCGCGACTCTGCAATGGTACGCGGCCCGGCAAAAACGAAACAGTCCACACCGAGGGCGCGACTCACCAGCGCTGCGCTCACCACGCCATCGAAATCGTCGTGCGTGACGATCTTCGGCTGCCGCTCAACCTCTTCTCCCATCATCACCCCCTTTTTCCTCCGTATTCGTCGCCCAGGCGATCCCATGGGGCAAAGAAAGCTCCGGCATTGTGCGGAGACCGGGCTTTGCCGCCAGGACGCGCGGAATAGCGTTGAGGAGACTGGCGACGGTGGCGGTGTCCCCGAAAATCCCGCCCGGAACGACGACGTGCACAGGCGGATCCCCGTCGATCCGTACCTCATCGTGGGGAGCTTCGGCCCCCACGTACATCTGCAGCTCCAGGAAGATCACCTCGCGGCCGCCCACCAACCCTCGGCAGGCATGTCGGATGCCTGCCACGCAGCCCGGCGTTACGGTCAGGTATGGAGTGCTGACCTCCCGATCCGCCAGAACAGGGACAAGCTTCTCATCGACCGAGTCCAGCTTCCAACCAAGGGTGCTGGCCAGACAGAAGAGGGACTCTACCAGACCCACGTGCCCAAGCTTGCCCCCATCGGCGAGGGCACGGAACTCCTCTGGTCGTAGTCCCGCTCCCACTTTCCTCTGCAGGGGCAAGCGCCTCTTTGCCGCGTCCACCACGCGCCGTACCTCTATCCTCCGTACCTCCACACACTGACTGGTGAGCACGAGGGGGAAGACGTCCATCACAAAACCCGGGTTCACACCTGTGCCGACAATCACTACGCCGGCCTCCTGCGCCTTGCGGTCCAGCTCCGCAGCCAAATCGGGATGCCGGTGCCACGGCCAGAAAAGCTCCTCCGTGGACGAAATCACGTGCGCCCCAGCTTCCACGCAGAGGCGAACCTGCTGCGCTACTGCTTCCAGCGTCGACTGCGTGGTGTGCAGGACTACCTCCGGCTGTACTCTGCGGAGAAGCTGCTTGGGCTCAGGCTCCACCAGGATTCCCAGCTCACGCCCGGCACCTGCCAGAAGGCCCGCATCTTTCCCAACCTTCTGTGGGTCCATATCGACGGCCCCGACCAGCTCCAGACCGGGCCTTCGCAGAAGAGCCCGAATGCACTCCATCCCAATCGGCCCCAGTCCGTACTGCACCACGTGCACGCGGTTCACTCTTGTCCGCCTCCCTTCAGCCAGTTCTGCGCGTCCAAACGCCGGACCAGCTCGTAGACCGCGATCCCGAAAGCCACCGCCACGTTCAGCGAAGTCTTGCGCCCGAACATCGGAATGAAGACCGCAGCATCAGCCAGGGTCAACACATCATCGCGCACGCCGTGCCACTCGTTCCCCACCACAAGCGCCACCGGGAATCGGTACGCGGGCTCCCAGAGAGGTAAGCACGGCTCGGTCTTTTCCAAGACGACGATCTGGTAGCCGCGCCCTCGCAACTCCCGGATTGCCTCAGCTGGATGCACCACGTATCGCCACGGCACCGACTCCTCCGCCCCAAGTGCCGTCTTGCGTACCTCGTTACGCGTGGGCAAGGGGGAGATACCACACACGATCAGCTCCTCCACTCGCGCTGCATCGGCCGTGCGGAGGATGGCGCCCACGTTGTAGGCCGAGCGGATATTGTCCAGTACCCCCACAATGGGGAGCCTACGGGGCCCGAGACGTTCGGCCAACTCGGCCTGCTCCCACACCTGCTCTTCCAGGGATTTCTTGCGCATCCTCAGGCCAGGAGGTCAGAAGGTTCCACCGGCTCCCACTGGGGCCGCTCCCCGCTCACCACACAGCCCAGCGCTCCGTAGAACAGGAGCTTCACCGCCACGCGCGCCAGCACGAACAGCTGCTGCCACACCACCAGCGCCAGGATGGCCGCCGTGGCGGGACGATCCCAGATCGCTGCCCCCAGATTGTAGAGCGCCGTAACGAAGACCCCCGTGCCCAATGCAAGCAAATAAACACCGGCCGCCTGCCCCAATCTCGGTCGCGCAAAAAGAAAACGCCCCGCCTTGCGGAGGGAGGAAAGAGCACGGCGTTCGTTGTCCTGGGCCGCAAAGATCTTCGCCAGGTCGAACACCAGGTTTGTCCAATAGAGAGCGGCCAGGAACAGGGCAATCGCCAGCGCCCGACCAAGGACCCACGACCAGGGCGCACCGACAAGATCGACAAGGGCCACCACCCCCCTCGCTACCAAGAATGCCACCCCCGCCCCAAGTCCGTAGATGGGTAGCGACAAGAGGAAGAGCCGAAGATAGCAACCGAAAAAGGACACGGAATCGGCTAAGGTCAAGGAGAGCGGTCGTCCGGCGGGGAGAACCAGACTTCGCACCGCCCCCGCCAGCAGGAATGTAACCAGAAGCACGTACACAGCTGCGCCTGCCGCGGCCAGCGCAATCAAAATGGGGAAAAGGCCCGGATGCTCGTACGCCAGATCCCCCAGGAAGCGGAAAGTGAGACGTTCCGCCACCCGGTCGCTCATCAGGCTGTGCCCAATCGAGCGCTCCAGAGCCTTCTCTAAGGGAAGTGCGGCCAGATAAGCCAACAGGAGAGAAGGCAGGTAGAAGAGCCAGAGAAGCTTCCGCTCCCGCCAGACACGCCGCCATCCCTCCAGGTAGAATCCGAAAGTCCCAGCTTGCGAAGGCATCGCGGGCCTCACGAGAAAAAACTCACCGTGGAGAAAAGCACTTGGAGCCAGTAGACCCAGCGCGCGACCAGCTTGCGCACACCGCGCATCCGCGGTTCCACCGTCCGGCTGTTGTTGTTCCCGTTCAGGTCCAGTGGCACGCGGCCATCCGGGTCGATAACGGCGGCCACCAGCCGCGATGGTTGATAGAGGCGGATCCGATGCCAGGCATCCTGGCCATCCCAGCTGAAGCGCAATGTATCGCCGTTCGCGAAGAGAAGGGCGATGTCCACCGGGAACTGGAACTCCCCGTAACGGCGGACCAGCACCTCGTTCCAGAACAGGGCGCTGTCTCTTGCCGCCCCAACCTCAAGACCCGATGCGGAATCGCTCCTGGCCGCATCCTGAAAATCCACTCCCATCGGCTTTTCCTGCCGATACGAGACCGCCCGTGCCACGCCATAGTCCAGACGCCCCGGCTTCTCCAGAATCTGCCGGAGCAAGGACTCGCAGGCGGGCTCGTTCAATTCCTCCCGTACCACGCGCAGGAAATCCTCGCCGCGCGGGTGACGGAAGCGCCAGCGCTCGAAGTAGGCGCGCAGACACCTCAGGAACCGCTCCTTGCCCACATATCGCTCGAGGGTTGCCAGGGTCACGGCCACCTTGGCGTAGGAGTTCACTGAGTAGCTGGCCGCGTCCACAAACTCCCACGCCCTGCGCCCGACGGGATCCGGCGACGAGAGCATCTGAAGCTGCAGCCGCTGGAAGTCCAGATCGCTCAGGCGCATCCCCCACAGATCGAGCAGGTTACCGACCGGCCCGTACTCCTCCTCGAAAATCCTCACCTCGGAGTAGCTGTTGATCCCCTCGTCGAGCCACGCCTCCTCGAACTCGTTGTTGGCGACCATCCCGTACCAGTACTGGTGACCGAACTCGTGGAAGACAACCGCCTCGACCGTCCGCAAGCCGCGAGGGACCCATGGACCGAACAGCACGCCTGCGGTGATCAGGGTGGGGTATTCCATCCCGCCAGCGCGACCTTTCGTGTCCACCACCGTAAGCACGGGATACGGGTAGGGGCCGAACCATTCCTGGAAGCGCCGCAGCGCCGTTTTGGCCGCCTCCAGATGGCGACGGGCCTGCGCACGATGCCCTCGCTGCATCAGCACGCGGATCTTTGTCCCACCCAGGGAGTCCTCGTACACAACGTAAAGGGGGGAGGCAGTCCAGGCGAAGTCGTGCACATCGTCGGCATGGTAGTGCAGCAGGCGAATGCTGTCCTGCTGCGCCTCCTCCACCAGCTCGCCTGTGGCCCCCACCACGTAGCCGATCGGTACCATCAGCCTCACGTCGTAGGATCCGAAATCGGCGTAGAACTCCGAGGTCCGGTGGAACTGGTGGCAGTTCCAGCCCTCCACCTCCCAGACCCCCAGCTTCGGGAACCACTGGGCCACGAAGAAGAAGTCCTTCCCCTCGTAGCCCGTGCGGGCCATAATTCGGGGTAGTTTGGTCCGAAAGGCCATCTCGAGAACAATGCTTTCCCCCGCAGCGACAGTGCGGGGCAGGGGAACCTCCAGTACCGTGCGGTCTTGGTCGTTGTCGTCATCAGGATGGATGAAGCGGGCCGCAGGGAGAAGATCAACCGCACCCCAGCGCAACGTATCCAGTTCGATCCACCCCCACTCCTCGGGCTTTCGCTTCCGATATCGGCTGCGGTAGGGGATCTCCCGGAGGAAGGTGCTCTCCGAGTTCCGGAACGCGTTCATGTACAGATGAAACTGAAGTGTCTCCGCCGGCCGGCCACCGGTGTTGCGCCATTCGATTTGCCCACGTCCCCCGACCAACCTCGCCACCGGGTCGAGACGGGCCTCCAGCGAGTAGCGAACCACCCTCTCCGATAGAGCGGGTTCGCCGGCAAGTACGCCGGCAACGGCCAAAACGTAGGCCGCCACTGCGGTTCCCCCGCCGAGAGCCTCCCTCACCTTCACGAGTCGCCCTCCGCCACGAAGCTGCAACGACTCTGGCCTAGCCTCCATCCTGCCGAAAGGAAGTCGCTGACCACAACCATCCCTCGGGCAAAGAACTTACGCCATTTGCAAAGAATACGCAACCGAAAAGGGGGTCCAGAGAGAGGAGCCAAGCTGATATGGCCGGCCGGGGGCTCTGCGTCCTCCTTGAAGGCAGCAGCGGGAGGGGGAAAGCGCGAGCAGTTTTCTTTTCCTGAGCCTGGGAGGAACTGAGCAGGGACGGATATCTGGGCTTCAAAGGAGGTGGAGGAACTTCAGGCCGGAAAGGAGCGGCGTTTCCCCCTGCGCAAACTTGCCCCCGCGCGAAACATTGTCCCCCGGCTTACGTTCAAGGGGATGTCTACAGACGGTGAACGCAAACGGGCACAATTGCGAGGTGCAGCATGTCGCGAAGCCGTTCGGGTATGCTCCTGGGGATCGCCCTGGTCGCCGTCGGTCTGGTCGCTCTCTTGCGGCGGCTGGTCCCCTGGTGGATGGAAGCCAATTTCCTCTGGGGCACAGCGTTCCTCACCGTCGCTGCCGCCCTGTTCGCCACGGCTTTACGTCAGAAGCTCCGTGGCTACCTGCTGCTGGCCTGGGTTGCTACGGGGATCGCCGCGGCCATCTACCTGAACGGCATCGGCGGCCGGGCCGAGGACGTCGCCGGCGCCGCATTTCTCCTCTGCGTATCCTTGGGTTTGCTGACCTTACACACTGCCCATCCACGCAGCTGGTGGCTCGCCCTCCTCGGCGGCGCCGTCTTTGTGCTGGCCATCATCACCGGCGCTTCTTCCTTGGAGCTCTTGGAGGGCGTGGCGGCAAGCTCCCTCCTCTTTTTCGGACTTGCTCTCGTCTTCTTCTACCTCTATCTCATCCGGACGGCTGAGAACCGTCTGGGCTGGGCCAGGTACCCGGCCGTCATCAGCCTTGCCGTAGCCGCGCTCATCTTGGCCAACGACCAGCTGCCCGAGCTGCGCCCCTATCTATGGCCGCTGATCCTGCTGGTCACCGGGGCGTACCTAATCTTTCGCGATCTTCTGGGGGCGCGCTCCCGCACCGAGCGGCAGGAGGAAACATCCCTCCCGAGCGCCGGAGGGGCCGAAACAGACTCGTGACGCTCCCCACCCCGACGATTCCGGAGCCGGGGATCGCCCTCTCCTTACCGCACCAGGGATACACGGAAAATACCGGACTGGCCGCCCGCGTTCACGCGCATCAGATAGACTCCGCCCGGCAAGCGATTCCCACTTCCGTCGCAGCCATCCCAAAACCAGACGCCCGTATACGGAAGAATCTCGTACCGCACAAGCCTGCCGCGCGGATCAAAGATAGCCAGGCGCACGGGCGAGGAATTCCGTGCGTCGCCCCACCAACGCAGGCACGTCGCCGAGGCGCCGACACCTTCTCCGAAGGGGTTCGGGAAAGGCGGTACACACTGAAAATCCTGTGGGAGTTCCCTTCCTCGCCCTGTGCTTAAGGGGAATACCACGGTACTGGCCAGGAGCCGAACACTGCCATCGTGCTCGACCGCGTAGAGAGCGTACCAGACCTGCTCCGCTACGGGCACCTGGGCGTCGCACCAGACGTACGAAGCCCCTGTGGCCTCCTGCCCCTGAGTTCGGATCAAGCCAGACACCGAATCCCCAGGCCCCGGAAGCCCCTCCACACTCCGGCATACGTGGAAGCCGACGATCTCAACCTCGCTCGCCGTCTGCCAGCGCACCTCTACGACCCCCTCTGGTGTGCGCCGCGCCTCAAAGCTTACCAGCAGCACAGGCAAGGAAACATCCTCCTGAGCGTCAAGGTCCGTGTCCGTGCCTGCCGCACCGGCGTGCCAGCTTCCGGCCTGCTGGTACACAACCTCATTCGCCGAGTTCCGGATCTCCAGGCGGGCAATGCTTGCGTTAGCCGGAACGGCGAAGCGAAAGTAACCAGGCACGCTGGGATAGGGGGAGGGGGCCTCCGCAATCCCGTTGTCCTCCACCACGTAGCTTCCGAGGATATTGCCGGACGCGTCCAGCGCAACGATGACCTGCCCAGCTGTGGCTGTGACGGCGGTTCCGTGCACCCAGGCGCCATCACCAGAGCTGCCCATATCCATGACGGTCACTCCCGAAACGTCGCCGTCCCATGCCGATGAGCCATCGGACAGGCGTACGCGGAGGGTGCGCCCCTGGCCGATAGCGCTGGTGTAAAAATACGACTGAAGCCACCCTCTCCATTTGCCCTCGGCGTCCGTCTGGATGGTCCGCTGCGCACTCCACGCGGAGCCCGCCCCCACCCATTGCAGCGTGCCAGGGTTCCACGTCCGCGCCCCAGAAGGTACGGCTGTCGTGTAGGCCTTGATATAGTACGTGGCGTTGGCGCTCGCGCCGGTGACGGACACGAGAAGGGCGCAGGGGGTACCCCCGGTGGCACTTCCATCGCCCGCGACATATCTCGGAGCGGCCAGTATCTCTATCGTCTGGGCGTCTGCCACTCCCCTGCCGAAAAGGAACAGAAAGAGTACACCTGCGACTTGAATTGCCCAGCAGGCTTGACCCTTTGGCCTCATGGCTAACCTCCTCCTTGCTTGGGGCCCACCGACACATTGGTCTCGCACTCCAGGCACGGGCGGCACGAACAACCTCGCCACCGCCTCTGACCACCCAGAGCTCTGGCTGCCTGCTACCGTAAGCCGATGCGAACCTCCGGCTTTCTCCCTGCCAACGACCAGGCTATCGCCGGAGAAATAGGCGGCTGCGGCCCGAACTGCTCCGCTCTTGCAGATCCAGACCAGCGTGAGATGTGCGGGGAGTCCCTACAGCAGACGAGGATTACGCGGCGTGAACTACGGGGGCACTACGCGCAGGAAAGAGACAGCCCAAGGCTCCCCCGACCCGACTCCCCTTGGAGGATCCTCTCCCCCTCTGACCCCTCTCACTCCTTACTTCACCCGGAAGTAGATGATCGGTCCGCGGGCGCGGCGGAATTCCAGCGCTAAGCCGAGATCGGCGGCAGCCCGCTTCAGCCGATTGCGCACCGTGAGCTTGCGCTCTCCCTCCTCCAGCTCGACCGCCACCCAGTCACCAGGCTGCAGATCCTCCAGGTATTGACGGTACTGCTGCCGAATCATCTCGCGCCGGGAAGGACCCTGGCGCCGGGCGCGGGGTCGTAACAACCTTGCGATTTCCTCGTCGGTCAATTTCCTCACCTTAGGCATGCTCCTCTCCTTGATCTGACCGTCAGCAATCCCTGGATCCTACAGAAAAACCTCCAGTGTGTCCCCTCGTTCCCCGCGTCCCAGCCATACCCCTTCCGGCGCGAGTCTGGCGCCGGCTCTCCCTGCAGCTGCCCTCACGGTAATTCGCGCGCCCACGACGGCGCCCAGGCCCCTGAGCCCGCCGACCCCAGCCACCGCACCATTTCCTGCCGCCCGGGAGACTGGATGTACCGGCCCTGCGCTCTGGGTTCTGCCGCTGTGGCCACCTTCCAATACCCCTCGGCCCAGTGGTCGAAGGGGACTACCCGACTGGGTACCTGGGCCACGTCCACGCAGAGTGCGAGTGCCGAGGCAGCGCTCAAGAAAACCACGGCTTTGCTATTACGTCCGACTGCGCCCACGCAAGCGGATCCAGGTTGACCGGACAAGCCCTTTGACTCCAAGAACGGCCAATGCTGGCTGCGCCAGCAACGTACGCAGGAAAATGGACGCAAAGCGGTCGCGGGGGACATCACGCAGAAGGCCCAGCACCCGCCGGTTGAGGCAGGCCACAAGACGGTCGTAGTCCCCGCTGTCAAAAGCGTCCAGAACCCGCCGGAGCAGGTAATGAACGTACAACTCCCGGCGCAGCTCTCGTAGCTCACGAACATAGCTTGTGCGGCGCAGAATGGCGCGCGCCGCTGCCCGCGCCCCCAAGAGACCCGTCACAGTACCGCCGACCGTGGTCACCTTTACGTGCCCCGCTGCGTCCCCTACCAGGTAAAGCTCGGCGTTCCCGAAACGCCGGTACGGCTTTTCAAGCGGATCGTACAGAGGCACCAGAGCCGCTTCGACCCGCAGAGGATCTACCCCGATCTCACGCAGAAAGCGGAAGAACTCCCGCTTCCCCTTCCGCCCTTCAGGGACCACACAGCCGACCGCAGCGGTGCGTTCGGAGTCTGGAATCTGCCAAAAGAAGTACGGTGTGCGCTCGGGCAAGAACCACGTGTCCACTACGCAAGGGTCAACGGGTTCGGCCGTGCGGACGTACGCCTGCAGGATGGGCACGGTGAGTTTCCCGTTGGCGTTCAGGCTCTGGGCCACCGTGCTCGTGGCACCATCTGCGGCCACCAGCACAGAGACCGTTCGCTTGAAAAACTGTCCGCTGTTGCGGTCGAGGAAAAGCAGCTCGAATCCGTGTGGTGTGGGACTTACGGACAAGAGGCGTACACCCCAATGGATCCTGACCCCTGACGAAGTAGCGACCTCCGCGAGCGAACGGATCAGATCCCTCCGGTCGATGACCCAATCCGGCTCCGAGATCAGGACTTCTGTGAAGCGACCGTTCACCCAGATGCGGAAGGCGGAGACCGTGCTCCGAACCGGCAGACCGGCCGAGTCCCCGAGCACTTGCCCCAGGTGAGGGGTAACGATCAGCGTTCGCGGCAGAACCTCCTCTGGTGCCGCCAGATTCTCAAACACCTCGACAGCGATGCCCCCTCGAGCCAGCTCAGCGGCGCAGAGAAGACCAGCCTGCGAGGCACCAATGACGACGACTTCGCTC
>JAPDPT010000043.1 GCA_034506315.1 candidate division KSB1 bacterium
CAGCCATGCGGACCGGACGCAGGGTAGGAGCTTGTCGAGGGCAAACCCCGCGCAAAAAACGAAAGGCGGCATCGCTCGGTGCCGCCTTTCGCCTCACTGTGGTCCCATTCGCTTTGTAGCGGGGGCGGGATTCGAACCCGCGACCTTCGGGTTATGAGCCCGACGAGCTACCAGCTGCTCCACCCCGCGGTCTCAAATGCCACTTACTAATATATACCGCGCCCTCAAAAAATCAAGTGCTTTCTCACCGACCATCTGCTCCCCCTCGACCCCCTTATCTCTCAGTCACAATGCGATGGTATCTCTTTTTCCCGGCGCGGAGAATGAGGCTGCCATCGATAAGGTCTCTCTCGCTCACAATCCGCTCCACATCATCCACGCGCTCGCCGTTGATGTAGGCTCCGCCCTGCTGGATCAGCCGCCTCGCCTCGCTTTTCGACTTCACCAGGCCCGCTCGCAGGAGGAGATCCACCATCGGGAGTCCCACCCGCAACACCTCGCCGGGGATGGCCGTGGTAGGTAGAGCTGAAATGTCGCCTGCTCCGTAAAACGCGGCGCGCGCCGCTTCCCGAGCCCTGCGCGCCTCCTCCTCGCCGTGGGTCAGCCTGGTGACCTCAAAGGCCAGCACCTCTTTTGCCTCGCGCAACTCCTCCCCCTGGAGAGCACCCAGCCTCTTTACCTCCTCCATCGGCAGAAGAGTAAAATACGATAGGAAACGCTCTACGTCCCTGTCGTCCGTATTGATCCAGTACTGGTAGAAGTCGTAGGGACTCGTCTTCTGCGGGTCGAGCCATACGGCGCCCTTTGCGGTTTTCCCCATCTTTTGGCCCGAAGCCGTCGTGAGCAGGGGAAAGGTGAGACCGTACGTTTCAACCCCTTCGAGGCGGCGGATCAGGTCGATTCCCGCCACGATGTTGCCCCACTGGTCATCGCCCCCCATTTGCAACCGGCACCCGTAGCGCCGGTAAAGGACCAGATAGTCGTAGGCCTGCAGCAACTGGTAGTTGAACTCGAGAAAGGAGAGGCCGGTCTCCAAGCGGATTCGGTAGGCTTCAGCAGCCAGCATTCGGTTTACGCTGAAGTGGCGTCCGATCTCCCGCAGAAAGTCGATGTAGTTCAATGGTACCAGCCACTCCGAGTTGTCTACGACGATCCCCCTGTCTCCTGCCAGATCCACAAAGCGGGCGATCTGGGCCCTGATGCGCTCGGCATTGGCCGCGATCTGTTCTCGCGACAACATCTGCCGCATTTCTGTCTTCCCGCTCGGGTCGCCTACCAATGCTGTCCCGCCGCCGATTACCACGATGGGCCGATGGCCGCAGCGCTGAAGGTGCACCAGGCCCATGATGGGCATCAGGCTTCCGACGTGGAGACTATCAGCCGTAGGATCAAAGCCAATGTAGGCCGTCACCACCGTGTGGGCGAACAGCTCCCTTAGTCCCTCTTCGTCCGTGACCTGCTGGACGAAGCCTCGCTCTTTCAGTACGTCGTATGCGTTCGCCTTCGCTGCCATCCCTTACCCTGCCTCAAAGCGTTCGCACTTTGCGCGTCGCTACCCATGGCTGCTGGTTCCTTACCGTGGCGCCCCGAGGGCCCGCCGATTTCACCACCGGGTCTTGCCCCGCAAGGCCGCTTCGAGCTCCCGCTGCTGATCCCGCCGTTTGATCGCCTCCCTCCGATCGAAAATCTTCTTGCCCCTGGCCAGCGCCAGTTCCACTTTGGCCCTGCCCCGCTTGAAATAGATGCGGAGCGGAATCAGCGTGAGCCCTTTTTCCTGTACCTTCCCTACGAGGCGTTTGATCTCCCGCTTGTGAAGCAAGAGTTTGCGAGGCCTCATCGGATCGTGATTGTAGGCCGTTCCGTGCTCGTACGGGCTGATGTGCGCGTCCTCAAGCCAGACCTCGCCATTCCGGATGCGGGCATAGGCATCGCCGATGTTGGCCTTGCCTTGGCGTAGGGACTTCACCTCGGTGCCCTGGAGAACGATCCCCGCCTCGATGGTTTCGAGGATATCGTAGAAGTGCCGGGCCTTGCGATTGGTTACTACGGTCTTCTCAACTTCGCTCAAGGGAATTCTCCCAACCGACTGCCGTCCCTACCAATCCAAGACCGGACGGGAGAGATCGGGGTATCGCCTCCTGCGCCACAGGTTCACGAGGCGGGTTCGCAGGGCTTCCTTCCGCTCCTGCAGCATGCGGAACACGCGTTCCGCGTCCACCGCCCGTCCGTGGGAATCGAACTGTCGCTGAAATTCCGCCTCCAGCCGTACGAAGTCCTCGCAGCCGGCCGCCACCCAATGCGCGATCTCGCGTGGGACGATCACTACCCCGTTGCGGTCGCCGTGCAGGAGCGTTCCCGACGAGATACGGGCGTTCCCCACCTCGATGGGCCCCATTACCTCGATCAAACGGAAAAGGCCGTGGGAGGCGACCATACCCCGCGCGTACACGGGGAATTGCCGGCGCTCAAGCTCGTCTATGTCGCGAACGAAGCCCGAGCTAATCACCGCCACACAGCCCATAGCCGTGTAGGCCGCGGCCATGCACTCCCCGAACGTGGCGGCCCGGGGCGGCACGTCAAGGTCTTGAAAGACGACGATTCTCGGCCACTCCACCTCCTGGAGCCGACGAAGATGCTGCTCCAGCGGGGTCTCCCGCTCGTCCGTGTGGGGTACCGTTGAAGTGCGGACCGTGGCAGTCACCGCGAACCCGACACTCGGTCTTTCCGCAGCGGACGTGAGGGCCCGGATCTCTCCCGTCAGAAACCCCTCATCGCTGGGCCGAAGGTCGAAGAGCTCAATGACGTTGCTTACCGTGGGCGTACTGTACTGTCGGAGTTTCTCGATGACCTCTGTACTGACCGACGCTCGGTCCATCTTCTCCGCTCCGGCAGGCCCGCCTGGCCGACTCCAGAACCCGACTGTCCCTGGCGACGCTTTGGCTCCGTAAAGGTATCCCCCCAGCGGCAGAGAAACAAGGAAAAGTTCGCCGGAGGGGCTTCCCAGCCTCGGGAGGCCAAGCGGAAGCGGCATCTCTTCGTCAGGGGGTAATTACCGCCGGCAAAGTACGGCAGGGACCGTGCGACGCTACCCCAGAATCACGGAAACCTCCCCCCTCCTCTATTCGTCTGAATGTCTGGTTCGCAGGTGCAGGAAGGGTTACGCGGCGAGCCGGATTGTCCAAAGATCGAAATGCTTCGCAACGGAACGGATCTCAGCCGGACGAGGAAGGAACAACAATGGATGGGACGCGTCGCAAATTCGGGGTAGCGATCCTCCTCCTTGCAGTCGGATTGCCCACTGCGTTCGCGCAGGCGCCGAAGAGCTATCGGGCAGAACGGGTGCGGGACGGTTCCATTCGTGTGGACGGACAGATTGAGCCGGCGTGGCTTTCGGCGCCGCTCGCCAGCGATTTTGTCCAACAGCGACCTGACGAAGGACAACCTCCCACCCAGCCTACTGCCTTTCGGGTGATGTACGATGACCGCATGCTCTACGTGCTTGTCCGGGCCTACGACTCGGAGCCGGATAAGATCATGGCCCGTCTGGCTCGACGCGACAACACGGAAGTGCCCTACGACTTCGTCGCAGTGGCGATTGACAGCTATTTCGATCGCAATACAGCGTTCGTCTTTGGGGTCAGCGCAGCGGGTGCCAAGGTCGACATTCACATGTCGCAGAATGGCCAGAAAGAGGACATTGGCTGGGACGCTGTCTGGTACGCAGCCACGGCTATCGACGATAGCGGCTGGGTGGCGGAGTTTGGCATTCCTTTCTCCCAGCTCCGCTACTCCTCCCATCGCACCCAAACGTGGGGATTCAATGTCCTGCGGAACGTCCAGAGACGGAACGAAGAGCAACACTGGAGCTTGATTCCGCGCAACGCCAATGGGGTTGTATCCTATTTTGGACGCCTGGAGGGGCTGGAAGACCTGCCCAGGGTCCGGGGCCTGGAAGTGCTCCCGTACGTCCGGTCTTCCCGGACCTTTCCCTATCGAGAAGCAGGGAATCCCTTCCGCAGCGGACCCTATAACAGCGGAGCGCTGGGACTGGACGCCCGCTATGCCATCGGCAGCAACCTCTCGCTTAACCTTGCGCTCCATCCTGATTTCGGCGAGGTTGAGGCCGATCCCTCGGAGTTCAACCTGACGGCCTACGAAACGTACTTCCGGGAGAAGCGGCCCTTTTTCCTCGAAGGGGCGGACATTTTTCACTACAGTTTGGGTGTGGGCGACGGCAACATGTCGCAGGAGGGTCTTTTCTACACACGCCGCATCGGACGATCTCCTCAGGTAGACCCCGAAGTGCCGGACGGGGCATTCGTGAAAACGCCGTCCGCCGCACCGATCTTGCTCGCGGCGAAATTAAGCGGGCGCACCCCGACCGGATGGTCGATTGGGGTGCTGGACGCCTTCACGCAGCCTGCGGAAGCGGAAATCCGCCAAGGCGCGCACTCGGAGCGGCAAATCGTCGAACCGGCAGCCAATCATTTCGTGGCTCGAGTCCGGAAAGAGGCCAACCAGGGTCGGACGATGGTGGGAGGTATTGCCACCCACCTGTGGCGGGACCTCCGGGAGCCGCGGCTTCAAATCTTGAACCGGGAAGCCCTAACTGGAGGAGTGGACTTCATCCACCGGTGGCACGGCGACGACTGGCAGGTCGAGTTCGCCCTGGCAGGTTCGGAAGTACGCGGCAGCCGTGAGGCGATCCAGCGGGTCCAGACCTCTTCGGCAAGGTACTTCCAGCGGCCTGACGCTCCGCACGTGCGGTTCGACTCCGCGCGAACCTCCCTCGCGGGCTACGCCGGGAAGCTCTTCGCAGGCAAATTTGGGGGACGGTGGCGAGGAGGTGTCGGTAGTGTGTTCCGCAGCCCAGGCTTCGAAAGCAATGACCTCGGGTTCCTGCGCGAGGCAGATCAGATTGTAGGCTTCGGCTTCGTCGGGTTCGTCCAGAACGAGCCGGGACGCCTGTTCCGCCGCTACAGTATTTTCAGCAATACTTGGCACGCACGTACCTTCGGCAACGAACGCCTCACCACGGGGGGTAACGTGAACTTCTTCTTCCAGTTCCTGAACTACTGGGGCTTTTACGGAGGGCATGAGTTCGATCTCCAGAGGAAAAGCACCTCTCTTCTGAGAGGCGGTCCCTCCGTCCTGATGGGGGATGATCTCGACTACTGGTTCGGAATCGTTAGCGATAGCCGGAAGAGAGTTTTCGGCCGGGCCCACCTCTTTCACGGCACAGAGAGCGACGGTTCGTACAATTGGAATCTCTCGGGAGACTTGCAGTTCCAGGCGTCAAGCCGCCTTCAGGTCAGTGTTTCGCCCAGCTATTCCTGGGGCCTCAACCGCTTGCAATACGTCGAAACCCGCTCTGACCCCCAGGGCAACGATGAGTACATCCTCGCGCGCCTCAAGCGGAAGACGGTAGCCCTGACCACACGACTCGACCTGACGCTCACTCCCGAGCTTTCCCTGCAGCTCTACGCCATGCCTTACATCACCTCGGGCCATTATGACGAGTTCAAACGCGTCGCCGACCCGCACGCAGCCCGTTTCGAGGAGCGCTATGAGCCCACAAGCTACGAGGATCCCCCTCACTTCAAATTTGAAGAGCTACGCAGCAATCTCGTACTGCGCTGGGAATACCGGCCAGGCTCTACGCTGTACCTCGTGTGGTCTCAGGGGCGCTCTGCCCTTCGGCAAGACGGCTCCCTTTACCCCATGGCCGACCTTCAAGACTTGCTGGATGCCCCCGGTGACCACGTGCTCCTACTTAAGGTGAGTTACTGGTTCAGCATGTGAGTCTCGCCCTGAAACTGGCCCGCACAGAGCGTTCGCGGTGATCCGGTGCGGCACGGCCTGAACTGCGTGGGAACGAGAAGGCCAGAATCAAGATCGCCCCACCGGAAGGCGGGCCGTCCGATCCTTTTCCGCGCCGAGCACCAGGCGCTGGGACGAAGCAGCCAAGCAGGGAGAATGCTGTGCGTGCCGGGGCAAGGCCGCGAGAAAACAAAGGGGCTGCGGCCGGTGCCAGGTGTAAATCATCGGCAGCCTGAGCCGAGGGGCCAGACGTGGAGGTAGCTGCTATCGAGGAACCCAGTCTGTCACGACGATCAACAGACGCGAGAAGCGAGGGCACGGCCCCGACTCCCACGGACCGCGTACGTCGGGAAGTCAATCTTGTCCGGGAAGCTAATCAGGCGCCCCAAGGGCCCCCACAGAGGGGCACGAGTCCTATCGCGAGAACAGGTAGACCTTAACACCTTAGAAGTTCCTATTGAGCATGACCGGATATTGGCTGGCAAGCGACCGCACAAGGAGACCTCCCGGATCGTGGCTGCGGGAAAGAACAAGCCAAACTCTCTCCTTACCTCGCAAAGCCCCGAGAAGTTGCTGTACCCCTTCCTGATCGACGTCACCCGTATACGGCGAGTAACGAGGTTTCACCAGGTCATCCCTTCTCGAATAGTAGGCGAAAGCGGAGTGGATACAAGTCCCGGCATTGAATACGACCACGTCCCCCGATTTGGCACTTGCCTCCAGGTAGGCTGTGGCTTCCCCCCATTGTTCTTTGGTGATCCGGCGGTAGTAATGGAACAGGGATCGCGCTGGATTGGCATTAGCCGCAATCGGTCCCGCTTACGGAACAGAACGATCTCCTGCACGTCAGCGAAGTAAACGATCATAGCTGTACCTGGTCGATATCAGTGTTCCCAAGCATTGGTGGACACCGCTTGGCGTGGAGAATCACTCACGACCGATTCGCGGCCGCGAAGCTTACGCCAGGCGCGATGGGGTCCTCTTGTGCCGTAGATAATAAGTCCGACCACACGTAAAGTGCTACCCTCGATTGGCGGGCTACGGTACGACGGAAGTGCGGCCCCCTACGCCCGGAAAAGTCGTGGGGTCAAAGGTACCACTTGCGTGCCTCCGTGGGCTGCGGCTGGTGGTGTACCCCCTGATCCTCCCGTCCCATTGTCGGAGATCTGCCCGCAATATTCTGGGTCCGGCCTCGGTTCCATCGCTCTCAAGTACCGGGTTGTCCGGCGCGAGGTAGACCGGGAGCCCCAAAGATCCGCTCTGCATTCTCATGGTAGATCTTCTTAAGGACCTCATCCGGTAACCCCACCCCGTAGATCTTCCACTCTCCCTGCGGAAATCTTTCTCGCCACGGGTAATCGAAATACTCGTCGAACGTCTCCAAGAAGCGGAAGGTACGACGGTAGGTCTCGATATTCGGTTGTCCGTCCGTACCGAAAAGAACTCGGTCCTGGTACTTGATCAGGAAATTTCTCGCTGTATAGGGCTGTCTACCCAGCTCCGAAACGGCTTCTGAAATCTCGACAAAGTAGTTGGGCATGCTGTCCAGCTCTTTCGAGACCCACTGCAAGTCTTCGGGAAAGCAGCCCAGGTGGGCTCCGACAAAGATGGTCCGTGGATGACGTCGGATTACGTTATCCCTCTGCCGAATGAGCTCCTCTTTGGACGGAAGTGGGTCGGGATAGATGTTGGTCGCATAGTAGAGCAATTCCGGGTGTCGAACCAGCCGAATCTTCGCCGGCGGGTCTTCCAGTGTGCTCCGCACCGTATGGAAAAGAGGCCCCCAAGGGAAGGCCCATTTGTGACCCCACGGGCGTGCCTTAGCCTGCAAAGCCAGGAACCTTTCGTTGTTCTCATCCACAGGATACCAGTAGGCCGAGGGATCGGCCGTGTGGAAAATCACGGGCATGCCCAACTCGCCCGCCTTCCTCCAGATGCAGTCCAGGCGCGGATCATCGATGGGAACACGCTTTCCTTCGGTGTCCCGCACATCCATGCCCAAGTTTCTCCACACCTTGATCGCACGGGCGCCCAGCCGGTAGCTTTCCTCCAGCTGCCCGATCACCTTCTTCTCGAAGTCGGGCTCGCCAATCCCCGAGAAGTCCACATTGCACGCGGTGATCACCCTTCCCGGAAGACGGTCCTGGTACTCCGATACCTGCTTTTTCAGTTCGTGGCCCCAAAATCCGTTTATCTCCAGGTTAAGCACCCTTACGACCCCGCACGAATCCATAATCGCCTCGAGTTCGTGGGCCGTGAGATGCGAGCAGGCGAGGTGGACATGGGTATCGAAAACTGGGTACCGCGCGCGAAGAATGGTTGTCTGACGTACATGGATTAGGGTCTTCGGGTGAAATTGATCGATCCTCGGCCACTCGCTTGGCTGCACAAAGCGATCCCGATAATATTTGATCAGCCATAAGCCCGGCAAGATGGCGATGAGGGTTGCGATCATCAGAACCCAAGTCCCGGCGCTCTTCCGACGTCTCATTCCAGATACCTCCCGTGCTTGCGCGCTCTGCGAAGCAGACGCGCGCGAGGGCACCTTCATTTCAGCTCGCGAAAGCCTCGGGGAGTCGCAACAGCTTCTGGGCGTTTAGGTAATAGACCTTGCGCAACACCGAATCCGGCAAGCCGATCCCGTAGATCTTCCACCGACCGTGACGTTTATCGTATCGCGGATAGGGAAAGTACTCGTCCCATGTCTCCAGGAAGCGATAGTAGTCCCGATAAACGTCCGCCTCCGGGTAGAGATCGATTCCGAAGAGGATCCGATCTTGGTACTTCAGGAAGAAATCCCGGCTGGTATAGGGCTGGCGGCCGAGATCGTACACTACATCCGAAATGTCGACATAGAAGTTTGGGAAGCGGTCTAAGAGCTGACCCAGGTACTGGAGGTCATCCGAGAGCATTCCCATATGGGCTCCGATGAAGATAGTCCCAGGGTTCTCTTGCAGCAGGTTTTCCCGTTGACGGAGGAGCTCATTCTTCGGAGGGATACCTCCCTGCGCGGAGATGAAGTACCGCCACCCCAACTTCCGGGCCAAGAACATCTCCTCGAAGCGCTCATTCTCCGCCGTCAGGGGCAGCCAAAAGGCGGTCGGGTCAGCGGTGTGCATCAGGACTGGGATTCCTAATTCGGCTGCTTTTTGCCAGATGGGTTTGAAGCGCTCGTCGTCCACGCGGACAAAGCTACCGTCCGGATTCCGTAACTCCATGCCCAGGTTCTTCCAGATCTTGAGGCCCCGAGCCCCTGCCCGCACTGACTGATCCAGCTCTTGCGCCTGCTCTTGTCCAAAGCCTGGGGCATTGATCCCTCGCAGGTTGAGGTTTGCAAACACAACGAATCGACCCGGGAAGCGCAGCTCGTAGCGGCTGATGAGACGTCTTAAGCCTTCTCCCCACCCGCCGTTGAGGTCCACAACGCGCTCGACCCCCGCCTCGTCCATGGCGCGCACAATCGCCTCGACCGGAAGTCCGCTCTCCGCGGGATGGGAGTGCACGTCGATCACGGGGAAGCGCGGCTTCGCCACGAAATGTCGCTCCACGTGGAGCATCACGATCGGTTCGTACTCGTTGATCGTTGGGGCCGGAGGGTATGGACGCCGGGCGAAGTCCAGGAGTAGTACCCCGCCGAGCGTGATGTAGAACAAGGCCACAAAGGCCAAAGCCACCAGGATCCTTCTTTTCCACATGGTCAAGCCCACTTGCTCGACGAACCACTGCGACGGGAAATCAGCATCCCCCACCGGGATCAGTCGACAATTCGGATGCCCAGCACCCGTTGGGCGTTCGTGTAGTAGATCTTTCGCAGTACGCTGTCCGGCAACCCAATACCGTAGATCTTCCAGTTACCCTGACCAAGCTCCCGGACTGGGTAGTCTATGTACTCGTCGAACGTCTCCAGGAACCGGAAGTAGTCCCGGTAGACGTCCGCGCGCGGGTAGACATCGCTGCCAAACAGGATTCGATCCTGGTAGCGGAGGAAAAAATCGCGGGCCGTGTAGGGGATGCGTCCCAAATCGCAGACCACCGCAGAGAGGTCCACGTAGAGGTTAGGGTAGCGGTCGAGCAGTCTTCCAAGGTAGGCAAGATCCTCAACGACCATGCCCATATGGGCGGCGATGAAAATCGTCCCTGGATTGCGTTCGAGCATCCTCTCCCGCTGACGAAGAAGCTCCTGTTTAGGCGGCGAGTCGGGCCCGATGATGTGCCAGGGCCAGCCAAACTTCTTCGCCAGACGGATTTCGCGGTAGCGCTCATTGCTCGCGTCCAATGGTAGCCAGAATGCCGAGGGATCGGCAGTATGGATCAGAACAGGGATGCCGAGCTCTCCTGCTTTCTGCCAAATGGGCTGGAGCCTCGCATCGTCAAGGGGAATGGGCCTGCCCTCATCGTCACACAGGGTGGTGCCCAAGTCTTTCCAAATCTTCAGGCCCCTTGCACCGTAGGAGACAGCCTCTTCCAGGAGCTTTGCCTGTTCGGCTCCGAAATCCGGCGAGGCAATCCGCCTGTAGTTCAGGTTGGCGAAAACCAAGAAGCGGTCCGGATACTTCAGTCCGTAGCGCTCCACAGCTCGCTTCAATCCTTCCCCCCAGCCACCGTTGAGGTCGACGACGCACCGCACCCCCACTTCGTCCAGGATTTCGACCAGGGTCTCGGGAGGCAATCCGGACCAGCTAGGATGGGCATGGATATCGATCACGGGGAATTTTGCCCTGGCGATGAGGTGATGCTCCACGCGCAGCAGGGGAATGGGGTCGTACTCCTCGATGGTCGGGGCTGGTGGGAAAGGCCTCCGCGCGAAGTCCGCGATGAGGGCGATCGCTTCAACCAAATAGAACGTGAAAACGATCCCGATCGCGTACGCCACGGTGCGTTTCATCGGCAGCTCATCCCGCGCGTTGTTTCTCCCTCTCGTCCCCTCTGAGAAGAGGGGCGAACCCGTCGGCAAGGATCACCGCTTCTAAGGTGAGCCCGCTGACTTGCCGGCGCGAAACAAAAGACGGGGAGTCCAGCTTGCTTTCCAGCCTCGCTCCCCGTCCTTGCCCTGGTTCACCCAGCGTCTTACGGCTCGCTGGTCTTCTCCACCCTTACAGCACGCGCCTCATCGCAGCAAGAGCATCTTCTTCACTTGAGAGGCCTCGCCAGCGTGCACACGTACGTAGTACACACCCGAGGCGACGTCACGACCCAGCTCATCCCTGCCGTCCCAACGAACCTCGTGGAAGCCGGCCTCTACGTGCTCATCCAAGAGCAGCCGGACCCGCTGTCCCAGCACGTTAAACACTTCCACCCGCACCCGCTGATCTTTCGGAAGCTCGAAGCGAATCGTGGTGACGGGGTTAAACGGGTTCGGGAAGTTCTGATATACCTGGAACGTGCGAGGCAGTAAAACGGTGACGGCGATCGGATCGTGCATCAGCGCCTTGCCGCTGACCGACACGTCCTCCAGACGATAGTAATAGGTTCGCCCAGCGTCTACCTTCGCGTCGACGAAGGCGTACTGGCGGCTCGGATCCGGTGGGATGGGTCGCGAATTCAGGCGCACGTATTCACCGTTTTCGCTGGTTGCGCGGTAGATATTGAACCCGACGAGGCCGGACTCCCGCGTCGTCCGCCAACGGATCACCACCCCGTGGAATGGCGCCACCTCCCCAGCGAACGCCTCCAGCTCCACGCTGGTCAGCACCGTGACACGCCAGCGAACGGAAACCGTATCGGTGCCGTCGGTGACGAACGCCAGGACCTGCACCAGCCCTGGATCGTAGCGTTCCGGGACAAACCGGTAGAGGGAAGTAGCCGAGACGAACCTCTTGGCGGAGGCGTTGACCGTGTACCAGGCAAAGCGTAAGGAATCGCCATCGGGATCCGTAGCCTCCACGGAGAAAAGGAGGGTGTCGCCGTACGTGCGGGCCAGAACCGAGTCCGCAGGCGTCCACGAGGTCAACTGCGGTCGACGATTGAAATTCAGGACGTGGATCCGAAGCGGACGGTACTGCACTCCGCCCTCGTTATCCCGTGCGACGAACAGGACCTCGTAGATCCCAGCCTGCTGGTAGTCTGGCGTCCAGCTGAATTCGCCGGTCGTGGTGGAGTCGAAGACCGCACCGCGCGGAAGCCCGCGCACACCAAGCTGGACGGCTCCGCCGTCCGGGTCCGTCGCCGAGACCAGGAAGCGCAGCTCTTGACCCTCCATCACCGTGGTATCGGATGGACAGCTGATCACCGGGAACTTGTTGCTTTCCCCGACCGCGGTGAAGACCACCGGCGATCCCTTGACCCCCAACTTAATGGCCCAGGCGATATTCTGCCCGGGCTGGCTGCCCAGGATCCAACGTGTCTGAGCGATGCCGGCCGAATCGGTGACCGCGTTGCCCCTCTCCACTGAGCTCATCCCATCGACGGGTGTGAACGTGATGTTCACGTTCGGGACAGGGTTGCCGTAGCGGTCCACCACTTTCACCGCGATCGGCAGGGGAAGGGGCTGCCCGGCCTGCCCGTGCTGCTTGTCCCCGGAGTAGGCCATCATGCTGTCGGGAGAAGCGGGGAGGGCGTTTGCCCAGAAGTAGAGCGGCACTCCCTCCAAGTTCTCGCCCGAAACACGCACTTCCTGATAGCCGCTGCGGGTGCCCAGCGTCCACTCCACGGAACAGAGTCCCTGCGCATTGGAACTCACGCTTCCCGATGGCGAAAGGGAGCCGCCTCCGCGCACAACTTCAAACTGGACCGGGACACCCTGCACTCCATTCCCGTACCGATCGATCACTTGCACCACCAGGCGATTGGCCAGCTTGCTGCCAACCGTCCCCGTTTGGCCCTGACCCGACACAGCCTGGACGCGTGCGGCATTACCCGCCACAGCGGTGGCGCTGAACACGGCATTATCCGCCACATCGGCGATCGTCGCCACAACCGGGTACACACCGACCAGATTTCCAGGCTTGAAGTAGCACGAGGCAAGACCGTACGCATCGGTGGAGTCAACAGAAGGCCAGGCGACCCCACCCGAAGGTGCCAGGAACTGGACCAGGGCACCCCAGACTGGATCCCCGTGGGCGTCCAGGACTCGCACCACCAGCGGGTCTTTCAGGAATTCCCCGGCCACTCCACGCTGCCCATCCCCCGAAACCACGTCGATGGTGGTTGGCCGATTGACCACGCCGACTTCGCGGAACAGGACCGGCGATCCTTGCAGACCCGAGGCGCGAGCTTCCGCAAAGTTGTCGCCGGGCTCCTTTCCGAGGATCATGGTTGCTGCCGCTATGCCCTGGGAATCCGTATACACCGGCTGCGGCTCTACAATCCTACCGCCGCGTTCGGTCACGACGAACTGGACCGGATGTCCCGCGATCGGGTTGTCGAACCGATCCGTCACACGGACGGCAAGACGTTCGGCCAGCACGGTTCCGACGTTGCGCGTCTGGTTGTTCCCACTATGGTACGCGATCCGATAGGCTTCCAGAGGCCGGAAGAGCACCCGAGCGCCCCTTGTGATCGTCACCTGGTCGGAGATGTCGCGGGCTGTGACCCACTTCCAACCGGATTTCGTGGAGCTAAGGCGTCCGGAAGCTTGCCCATTCGCGTCCGTGAGTGCGGTGGGCTGCTCTACTCGGGCATCCTCTCCCGCCACATCGAAGATTACCGCCTTGTTAGGAACCGGATTGCCATAGCGATCGCGCAGATGCACGGTCAGGGTGGCTTTGCTCACCCCGTCCGCTCGTAGCGTCTCGGGGCTGGCAGTGACGTGGCAGGAGTCCGCCAAAGGCAATGCCGCGATTCCCGACACCCGGAAGAGAACCGGCGATCCCCGGAGCGGATTCACACCGTCCGTGGAGGTGGCCCGGACCACGTTGTTGGCGCTCCCAGCCCTGGTGCCGAGCCGGAAGGAGACGGTGGCGTAGCCCTCGCGATCCGAGGCCACCACAACCGTCCTCCCCGTGTCGCTGGAGGAGAGGACCAGACCGTCCCCCTGAACGACCTCGAACGTGACCGGGTGGTTGAGGACCGGGTTGCGGTGGCGGTCGAAGACTCGCACGCGCAGCGGCGTAGCCAGAATCTCGCCCACTACCCCGCTTGTTCCGTCCCCTGAAACGTAAGCCACGGAGTCGGCCGTGGTGCTGTAGGCCGTGGCCCGGAAGACAATGGGCGAGCCGTGGATCTCCACATTATCGTACAGAGACCGGGCTTCAACCACATTATTGAGCTGTCCGGCCTGATTTCCTAAGATCCAGCGGACCTCGCAGATACCCTGGGAATTGGTCGTCTTCGTCACCGTGCTCTGTCCGGCCTGATCGAGCGACCCGCCGCCGGCCGTAACGGTGAAGGTTACAGTGTGGTTGGGCACGCCGTTTCCGTAGCGGTCCTTAACCCGTACCTTCAAGGCCTTCGGCAGAGCGGTACCAATGAGTCCCTCCTGCCGGTCGCCGTCCACGTAAACGAGGGAATCCGGGAGCCCTGGAGCCGTGGTTGCAGTGAAGCGCACGGGCGAGTTCAAGACGTCCAGCCCCGCCCACCGTACGTGGGCCAGCGCCACATTCTGCTGGCCTACGGTCGTTCCCACCCGTAATGTGGCTCTGGCACGCCCGCTGTCGTCGGTACGAACGACTCTGGTCGTATCGCCATCGAACCTTCCACCACCTTCGACCACGCGGTAGGTGACTTCGTAGTCGGGAGCCGGGTTGTTCAGGCTATCGCGCACCAATACCACGAAAGGATTCTCGAGAAGCTCCCCGGCCCTCCCGACCTGGCCATCCCCCGAGACGTACTCGACACTCCGTATCCCTGGGGTGCGAAGGGAAAAGACCATGGGGGCGTTCTGAACCAATTGTCCCTTGGAGTCCTTCGCCTCCGCAACGATGCGCACCGACTGGCCGTACACCGCCCCCATCACGGCGGTCACCGAGGCCAGCCCCTGCTGATTGGTTTGCACCACGCGCACTGTGTCGCTGGCGCCGCCGCCGAAGGTCGCTGCCCCCGCCTTCACGCGGAAGGTCACGGGATAGCTGACCACGCTGTAGCCGAACTCGTCCATGAGCTGTACTTCCAGGGGGATAGGAGCCTGCCGCCGGATGGAGACTACCTGCCCGCTACCGCGGACGTAGTCGAGGCGGCTCACATCGCCCGCAAAGGCGAAGAATTGCCCCGGCGAGCCCTGCAGGTGAGCTCCGCCGCTGGCGAAGGAGCGATAGCCCAGCTGATTGGTGGCGCCCGGGGTCGGACCTAAGGTCCAACGCACCGAGGCGATCCCTGTAGCGTCGGTGGCGACAGTGGTATCTGCGGCGCCTCCCAGGTTACCCCCGCCGCTCACGATGTAGAACGTCACGGAATGTCCGGCAATCGGGTTCCCGTACTGGTCCGTGACGCGCACGCGGATCGTATCGTCGAGCAGCTTGCCCGCAGCGCCGCGCAAGCTGTCGCGGCTGGCCTTGACCACACGGTACGGCAGGTCCGCCGAAGCCATCGCCGAGAACACAATAGGGCTACCCTGGAGCCCAGACACCGAGGCCTGGACCTTCTGCAAGCCGATGGCCGTGCCCAGAACCCAGCTTACCGCGGCGTACCCCTGGGCGTTGGTAGCCACAACCGAGCTGCTCACCGATCCCCCACCCTGCAATACGTCAAAGCGAACCTGGATCCCGCCAACTCCCTGATTGATCCGGTCCAGCACGCGGACCTTCAGGCTATCTGCAAGTCGCCTGCCGACCGTGCCCGTCTGCCCGTTGCCCGACACGTAGACCAGTGACTTGGGGACTCCGGAGGTCGCAACGAGCTTGAAAGTTATGGGAGATCCCTGCAAACCCGACGAGGACGCCCTCACGATGTTCGTATCGGCCTGGGAACCCAGGATGAACGAAACGGAGGCAAGCCCAGAGCTATTTGTGGCCACGGTAGCCTGGCCCGTCCCAGTGGACACGAAACGGCCTCCCCCCTGCGTCGCTTCGAAAAGCACCGGGTGGTTCGGCACCGCGTTTCCGTACTGGTCCGTCACCTTCACGACCAGGGGATTCGGTAGCTGGGTACCTGCGGCGCCGGACTGATTGTTTCCCGACACGTAGGAGAGCTGCTGGGCTGCAGCCGGCAGAGCGGTCGCCGTGACGGTTACCGGCGTCAGGGAGTAGCCCTCCGCACTAAAGCGAAGAGACTGCGTCCCCGCGGACGTGCCGAGCCTCCACCGCACGCCCGTGATCCCGCGAGTATCGGTGATGAGGCCTTCGCTACCTTGGAATACCTCGATCCCGGCGATCTCCGGATCCTCAATCTTCTTCACGAAAGCTACGTTCAACACCCCGTCGTTCACCTGCACCTGGAATGTCTTTACAAGCGCGGCGTTACGGCCCACTTCGGCGAAGATGTCGAGATTCGAAAGCACGGTCTGGTTTTCGATCTTGACGTCGAAAACACGGCTTCCTGAGGAGGTGTGGGCCATCTCGACAAAGTGCAGGCGAACCGTGTAGAGGCCGTTCGGAACATCCACCTTGAACTCCGAGATACCCCAGCGCTCGGTCTGGTAGAGCTGGTCCCTCTCCGTCCCCGAGATGGGCGAGCTTGTGCTGCCTGGGGACCCGCCGACGTAGCCCCATTTGCCGTACGTCCAGGTGCCCTGCGGATAGGGCTTGTCGGCCTCCCAGTGAATGGTGCTGCTTTCGTCGAAGCCGGGCCCGCCGATGTCCACGCGCAGGTGCGGGCCAGTGCTTATTTCTGGATCCAGCTGCCCTCCTCCTTGAAGAATCTCGGCGCGGATGGGAATCCCGCTTAGCGGGTTACCGTTCTCGTCCGTAACCTTGACGAGAATGGAATCCGGGAGCCACTGCCCCACCGTGCCCGTCTGGTTCTGGCCCTGGACCACGGTGAGATTGGTGGGGGATCCAAGCTGGGTGGTGATGCTGAATGCATCGACATCGTTATTGAGGCCGGCTCGCAGCACCACACCGGCGTAATAGTTCGAAGAGGTAATTCTGGGACTGCCTGACATGTCCGCAAGGGTGGCTGCTGGGGTGCCGTCCACGAACACGTCGAAGTAGACCGCATTGTTAGTGCCGAAACGAGGGATCACCTTGAAGACGCTACCCGGGCCAGGTAGGGGCGCCTGGCTCGGGATGAGGATGAGCTCTTCGCCGGTCGTCACCAAACCGTTCACGATGGTCCAGAGATGGACCTTGTTCATTACATTCCCCTGCGTACTGATCCAGATCAGGTAACCGTTGGCAGTCAGAGAAGCTGCCGAAAAGAGGCCGATCCCCCCCTCATTGATTCCGCTCAAGTTGGCACTGGAAGACCACTTGATCGAAACCTCTCCGGGGTTTTTCTTGGCACCATAGATCGCAATATGATCCCATCCCCCGTCCGTTGCCCCATTGTGGAGAGCCCCGTTCACGATCTGCCACTCCGATCCCGCGACCCAATCGGGCCCGAGTTGGCTGCGGTTGAACTCGTCCGTGATCACCAGCCCGGCCGCCGTCTTTCCGCTGGCCACATTCGATAGGGCAGAGAGGTTCCCGACATCGTCCGCCGTCCGGATGGCAAAGAAATAAGTGGTGTTTGGTTCCAAGCCGAAGATGTGGAGGCTTTCCTTGGTACCAGGGGCCGAGGGCGGAGGAGGATTGGGGACCCGAATCGCGGCATTGAAATTGTAGTAGTCAATAGGCTGGGTAGAATAGCGGATGTCGTAAGAGGCTGCCTGGCCCTGATCACTGCCGTCGTCTCCCGGGGCCGTCCAGCTGAGGTAGACCGAATTGGTGGTGACCCCCTCTACTTTCAAGTCCGTAATGGCGGCGGGGGCTACCAGATCCGCTTCCGTCGTCAGGTCGAAGGTTTCCACATTGTTGGGTAGCCCGGCGCGCAGGCCTACCCCGGCGAACCAATAGGGCGTGTTCCCGTAGAGCTTGTTGTTGTCGTAGACAACGGCGTCCAGCTGACTGTTCTTGTAGCACTCAAAACGGTGCTGGGTAGCGTCGCTGGTGATGACGACGCGAAATGTGTCGCCGGCGACGGGCATGGACAAGCGCGCTGGAACATCCATGATCGGTTCATCCGGCTGCCCATCCTTGATCGTCCACAAAGAGACGTAGCTGCCATTATGCCAGACCAAGTAGCCGTCCGCCTGCGCCGCATTCTCCGAATTGAGCATTAAAGCAATGCCCCCCTCGTGAATCCCCGTCGAAGTAGCTGTCTCGTCCCAAACGATGCGGACGACCTTCGGGTTGGCGTGCCCTACGTAGATCGCCACGTTCCAGTTGTTGCCGGGGGTCTGATTGGAGAGCGCCCCGTTCTGTATCGTGAAGCCCCCTCCGTGAGCCCACATGGATCCAAGAGTGGAACGCGAGAAATCATCGACGACGTCTTCCCGGAGTCCGAGGGCCCGCCGCAATACGTGGAAGATGCCCTCCGCCATGAGGGCATACCCTGCGTCGTTCGGGTGAAAGGCGTCGGCCATGAGGGCGGTATTCCAGTTGGGCTGGGCTTTCATCATGTAGTAGAGGCCAACAAAATAGAGCCTGTATCCGGCTTCCCGTTTGCTGCTGGCCAGGTTTTGGATGGCACGGCTGATTTCCTCAGCCTTACTGTCCAGGGCGTCCGTGCGCGGTAAAAGCGAAACGAGGAGGACTGTCATCTGGGGGTTGTAATCCAGAATCCTGGTCACAATGGAATTAATCCGCGCGACCACGGTATCTGTAATCGCCGTTGCCCCCTGCTGATTGAGCTCGTTCACGTCGTTCGTCCCGATCTGCAGGATGACCACGTCGGGGGCAGCCGCCTGCACCCAGGCGGACACCTGGCTCTTCATCTCCAGGGCCGTCATGGCGGGGTGGCCCTCGTGGTCAGGGTCGAAGCCCGTGCCGTCTTGGAGACTCCCGACGAAATCGAAATTCACACCCGCCGCCGTCAGGCTGGCGGCCAGGTCATCCCGGTAGCCTCCGGGTGGCGACTGGCTGGATCCCGTACCCTGGGTAATGGAGTCGCCCAGTGGCATAATCTTGACGGTCTGTGCATTGGCCCCATAAGCAGTCAGCAGCGTGACGAGGGCCGGCAGGAATAACTTACGCGCGCTGATCATCGTTGCTCTACCTCCGCACCTCATTGGCCGGCTCAGTAAGGAAGCACGAATCGCGTCCTTGGCTTTGCAAAGCCTGTACCAGCAAGGATGGTCACGAGAAGCGCTCGGCCTGCCCGCAGGCCCATCGTATTCGGCTGCTCGATCCCTGGCCAGGGCTAACGGCGCCTTTGCTCCGCCCTGTTTTTCGACGGGCACGCCTCAGGCCGCGCACCCAGGCGCCCCCCGAGCGGCTGGCCGTCCTGTCTCAGTCCTTCACCCAGTCTCGGGGTGAAACATGTCTCTTCCCTTGAACCCCGATCTTCCCATCACCACCTGCCAAGAGCAAGAAAGACTACCGGCATCGGCACCACTCGGCTCTGGTGGCCCTTCCGGAGCTACCGGCCTGCCGCTTGTCACTCCCCAACTGATCGGCAGGCGATCAGTTTGGTGAGAATCCGAACAACAGGATCAGAATCGGCCGGTCCCCTCAGGACAGCAAGAGGCCGAAGGCCTTCCTTCCGCCCGCCAGTCCAAACGCGACGCAGTAGACGATTCCTCCGGCCACCAGGACTGGGAGGATGTTCCATCCCCATCGTGTGGTGAGTAGGAGGGTGGCCCCAAGACTCGCACTGGCGAAGGCTATAGCCCAGCCGATCTTCAGATTCTCGACGCCAGGCAGCTGCCGAAGCGACAGGCGGAATTGCAAGACGAACATGAGCCCCTCGGTGGCCACGGTCGCGGCCGCGGAACCCAGATGTTGCCACCGCGGGATCAGCAGGAGATTGGTGGCCACGTTGAGGACCGTAGCCGCCACCTGAAAGCGAACCACATGCCCTTGCAGCCCGAGAGCCCCGAGGAAGCCTGTGAGATAGATGTTGAAAAACACGATTCCGCACGCCCAGATGAGGATCTGGATCGCCGGCGCTGTGCGTTCGTACTGAGCTCCGAAAAGAAAGAGGGTAATGGGCCTTGCCAGGGTCGTTCCCATGATCACCATGGGCACACAGATCGCCAAGAGGATTCGAATCCCGTCCCAAAACACCCGGTTCAGCTGGCTTCGATCGCTCTTCTGGAGAGCGGCAAAGCGAGGGAAGGTGGCGGTGGTGATGACCGTGGGAATCAAATTGGTCACCGTTAGCAGCTTGTAGGCCGCCGAGTACCACCCGACGACGGCAGGCGTCGTCATGGCCGTGAGCAGGACCACATCCAGCTTATTGTACACGGTGGCGAGCAGAGCCGAGAAGCCAAAGGGGAAGGCCAGCCGCACCATAGCCTTCCATTCGTTCGGGCGAAAGGAGAGGCGAAGACGGAGGAATCGAGCGTGAAGAATCACCAAAGCGACCGTTAGGGTCACCACTCCGGCAAGAGGGAAGGTGAGGACGAAACTCAAGAGTCCGCGACGGAGAACGAAGAAAACCGCCAGCGCAGCCGCGGTGATCAGCAGCTTTTCCAGAGCGAACAGCAGAGGCTCGTACTGCATCGCCTCCCGTCCGCGGAACACAGCCAGCGCCAGTTGCCAGAGAGACGAAGCCGCACCGTACAGTCCGAAGATCCACACAGCTTGGGCAGAACGGGGATCTAACCCACCGGCTCTTGTACCAAGCCACAGAAGACAAAGAAGGACCGGAAGCAGAAGAAGCTTCAGGGCAAGAGCGCTGGGGAAAAGACGACCTAAGGCGGAGGCATCTCGGGCGCCTTCCCGGGTGATCCACGTGTTGAGTCCCAGGTCGCTGAACAGGAACACGAAATACATTAGGGTAGAGGCCAGGGAGTAGCGACCGAAGTCGCTATCGCCGAGCACCCGCGCCGCGACGGGCGTGAGCAGAATGGCCAGCACCAGGTGAATGAACTGGCCCACCCCCACATATAGCGTGTTGCGGCCGAGCGTGCCGACCCGCCCCCTCAGAACCCTGAGGAAGGTCCTGGCCCCACCGGCGGGCGATTCGGTCGGCGGATGGGGCACGTCGTCGCTCCTTTGACTCCTGTTGCGCATGCCCGAGACGTACTCTTGCCCCTGCTAACTTTACGGAAGGATCCGGACTCCCCTCGGTGGGCTCGGGGGTTCGGAGTCCCGGAGATCCCCTGTGCCCCGGTACACGAACTTGACGGCGTCGGCGACGACCGTGCCCGAGGGCACGCTCCGCACCTCCACGTAATTTTCTTCCCCCGCCTGGAACCAAAAGACCCCCAGGCTATTCCATTTGCCGCCATTGGTGGTCTGGTTCACTGTGAGATGGGTTTCTTTCTTCCCCCACTTGATCGTGTAGCGCGCGTCTTTGGCGAGCTCCGGACTTGAGGGATGCCACTCGAAAACCTCGTAGCTGCCGCTGATATTGATCTGGGGAATCCACCTGGCCCAGCTGGTCCCGTTGCTCGGAGGGGCGTAGTAGCACGAGCTGTGTCCGTAGACGTACCAGGCGTTCTGCCACTTCCGGTAGCCCATGGGGTCGAATTGCATTCCGGACTGCTGGAAGCGCCCCATGAAGGTTGGGTTCGGGTCGACGTCGTCGGTGCCCTCGTCATCGATGATGATGTCGCTGACGATGGTCACGGGTTGGCGGAGGAGGATGATGCCGTCGCCCAGGCGCTTGGCGTACTTGTTGTCGACGTTATTGAGGCGCCAGCCTTTCAGCTCCACCTCGTCAAACAGGGCGCCATTGTTCCAGGAGGGCACCTGTCCGCCACGGATGCGGTAGAGTTCGCCGCTCGTGGGCAGGTCGGAACGGGATACCCGCTTCGTCTCCCCGCTCAGGTTGCACAGGACCACCCCGTTGGTGAATTCCCGGAAGTACACCCCCGAATCCAGGCGCTGGGCAGGCCCCACCGGCGTGCCGATGGGGGCACTCCATTCGTCGAACCACCAGGGCACAGCCCAGTGCGGGGAACCGCCACTTCCGTAGTTGTACATCACGTAGAGTTCATCGTGGAGGAGGCCCAGGGTGGTGGCGAAGCGGGCCTTCTCCCAAAAGTACTGCGCGTCCACTCCGTAGCTGCGCACGTTGAGAACGATCACTGTGGGCTTATAGCCTCGTTGCCTCCAAGTCGCTAACGGCCCCTCCACGTAGTAGCCGTAGTCACCCGAGTAGACTGGGTAGTCTTCGAGTAGGAAGCCGTTGAGGGCGAAGGAGTACTCAAAGCTGTTCGCCGCGTTAACCACGTGGATTCCGTTCGGCCAGGTGCGTCGGAGGATATCCGCCAGAGAGTCGGCGAAGGACTCCCGGAGCAGATTCCACAGGTCAATGTAGACACCGTCAAAACCTGATGACCGAAGCTGGGACACGTCCCGCACAAACTCATCCACGTCCATCTTCGTGCTGCCCGTGCTGCGATAGTCGGGCATATTGAAATGGGTGGACCAGAAGGGCTGGATCACAGCCCGCGGATTCGCCGCGCGCACGGCCTGAACCTGCTCCGCGGAGAGCCCGGCTTGAATCAGGTCGAACTTGGACACGATATCGACAATGCAGATCTGGTTGGGGTCAACCCAGGCCTGCTGAATACAGAGTTTTGGGAACTTGCCCGCGTGATTGGGGTGCTGACTCCGGGCCGATGGGCCCACGCTGACAGTGAGTCCGGCTACGACCGCCGCGGAAACGATGAGCGAACCTTTCCGCATCGAATAGACCTCCGTGTCGGCTGCGCGTCACTGGTCTGTGCCACCTCTGACTTCGGGCTTCGTGGACCCGCTCCCCTCCCTTAGCTTCCCGAGCCCTTGCTCCCCCAAAGGGGACGGTGGTCGAGGACATCTTCGTACAGGGCAAGAAATTTCCTGGCCTCTACCTCGAGAGAGAAATGGTCGACAGCGCGCTTCCTTCCTGCAAGAGACATTCGCCGTCGGAGCTCTGGTGAGGCGCACAACGTGGCCAGGCGTTCTGCAAGCTGACCCGAATGTCTGGGGTCGAACAAGAACCCCGTCACCCCGTCCACGACGATCTCCGGGATACCGCCCGCGATGGCGCCGATCACCGGGAGCCCGGTGGCCATGGCCTCGATCACCGCGTTGGGCAGCCCCTCTTGCAGAGAGGGGTGAACGTACACGTCCAGCGCGTTGAGAAATTCGGCGGCCGGCCGGTAGTAGCCGACGAACCTCACCCTGCCACCGAGGCGGAAGTGCTGCACCATCGCCTCCAGCCTCGGACGCTCCTGGCCATCACCGGCGAGAAGAAGGACGCAGGAGGATTCGTCTCGAGCAATTTCGGCAAAGGCCTCCACAAGGACCCGGTGGTTCTTCACCGGATTGAAATGGCCCATGGCCCCAATGGCTATTTGGCCTTCGGTCAGTCCAAGCTTCCGGCGCGCCTGGGCACGCAACAGCGTGTCGGGTCGATATTCCTCGACGTCCACGCCGTAGTGGATCGTCTGGATCTTGTCCTCCGGGGTCAGTCCCCTTGCAACGAAGGACCTCCGGAGATCGTCGGATACGGCAACCATGCGCGAACAGAGTCTGGAGACGAGCCGCAAGGTCAAGATGTGGCGGAGGAGGTCGTCTTTGGCGTAGCCCGTGCGGAGTCCCAGGGCCGTCTGCCAGGAAATGATGCAAGGGACGCCGCAAAGCTTGGCTGCCGGCACACCGAGGGCATCGGCGTAGAACAGAGCGGTCTGAACGACGTCGTATCGCCTGGTTCGTATGAGGACCAGTAGACGCAGGAACGAAGTCAGGGCCAGGCGACTACGTCGCGGGAACCAGAAAACCTGGTCCGCCGCCCTCGCGAACTCCGGGTAAAGACGATCGTCGCGGCGCGTGCTGCAGACGTCAATGGACACGGCTCCAGTCCTGCGCAGAGCTCGGATCAAGCGTAGCGCCCCGAACTCAGCACCCCCGATGCCGAACCCGTCCACTACGAAAAGGAGTTTCTTCCGTGCGGGCATCCTACCCATTATCCAGACCTGCGATGCTTTTCCAGGACCTCGAAGCACAGCTGCTCGAGTTTCGCAGCCTGAGCGTCCCATGTGTAGTCCGGGACGATGGTTCGGTAGGCCTGTTGGCCAATCTGCGCTCGAAGCTGGGGATTCTCCATCAGCACGCGGACTTTGGCGAGCAAGTCCGCAAAGTCGCCGGGCTCAAACAACATCCCATTTTCGCCGTCCCGGATGACCTCTGCGATTTGCCCCAAGCGGGCCGCCACCACGGGCTTCGCGCAAGCCATGTACTCAAAGAGCTTCACCGGGCTAAAATGAAACCTCTCAATGCGTGGATAGGGGGCGAGCGCGATGTCCAGGGCAGCGATTACGGGCGGCATTTGATCGTGCTCCAAATAGCCCAGGAAATGCACCCGGTGGCCGAGTTCCGTCTCCTGCACCAATTCCAGGAAGCGCTCCGTCTCCGGCCCGCCCCCTCCGGCGATCAGAAAATGGGCGTTGGGATAGCTCGCGCACACCTCGCGGACCAGGCGGACAAGGTTGTCGACACCGTGCCAGTAGTGGAGCGAACCCACGAACCCCAAAACGACTTCGCCATCCGTTAACCCCACCTTCCTGCGAACCTCTGTACCGGAGATTTCCGGATTAAACTTCCGAGGATCCGCTCCGTTGGGGATCACGCGCAGTCTCTCCTCCGGCACTCCGAGCTCGAGGAAGTAGCGCTTTGTCTCATTGGACTGCACGAACACAGCCATGGCCCTGGTGGCCACCGCCTTCTCAATGGCGTAGTCGAGATTGCCGTACCTCTTGTAGTAGGGGAAGAACTGCCGGTATTCGGGTACAGAAGGAGCATCCCCCTCCACGATCCACGGCAAGCCTGTGATCCGGGCCGTAAGGAGGGGAGAAAGCCGGTAGACTTCGTCCTTGCAGATCAGGAGGTCCGGTGAGAACTTGCGCACGCGCGCCAACTCACGAGGGACGTTCCGTACATTGTTGAGAATCTGGTTTGGCTCGTGAACGTAGCGCGCCAGGCGCGCCTTGAGCCAGGTGCGCAGCCTGTGGCCCAAGCGGTCTCGCCCTCGTTCGGAGTACAATTCTGAGGCGCGCGGGTTCATCCAGCACATTTGCACCTCGTGGCCCCTGCGCTCCAGGGCCCGGAACAGCTCAATTACCTTGAGAGTCGAGCCGAGGGCTCCTCCCCAGAGGTCGTAGTGGTAGTTGAAGTACAGAATCCTCATCGGTTCTCCTATCTGCGCCGGCTCACCGTTTCTCGGAGGCGACACCTACCTGAGAGAATTCCTCCAGAGCCTCTCGGTAGACCTGAAGCGTGGCCTCGACCACGCGGGTATTGCTGAACATCGCTCGGGCAAGCTCCTGCGCACGGCGGCCCATCTTTGCCGACTCTTCGCGCTCTGTGAGGACGCGGTGCAGGCAGTCTGCCAATCCCCGTACGTCTCCGTAGTCAACCAGCCAGCCCGTTTGTCCCTGTTGCACCATCCAGGGAACTCCGCCCACGCGCGTCGCCACCACCGGTTTGCCCGCCGCCATCGCTTGTTGAATGACCATGGGCGCCGTCTCTTCCGAGGACGGGAGAACAACTGCCCACGCCTTTTCGAACTCCTCCTTGAGCACCCTATCGTCTACGACGCCGAGAAACTCAACCCTGTCGTGAAGGGAATGGGCCTCGATCGCCGCCAGGAGCCGCCCGTAATAGCTCGGCTCGAACACTTTTCCCACCAGGCGCAATCGGAAGGGGACGCCTCGATCCCGAAGCAATCGCATCCCCTCCACCAGGAAGAGGAGACCCTTGCGGGGGCGGATCATCCCGGCGAAGAGAAGCCGACCTTCTTCCCGACGGTCCTGTAGGCCGAAGAAGTCCTCGTCCACAGGGTTCGGGATACTGTAAGTCTGCAACCCGCGGCGGTTGCCAAGGAGCTTTTCGATGTAAGGGGAGATGCAAACCACATGCCTTGCGGATCCGAGCGCCTTGCGCTCAAACCAGGCGTTGAACGCCGATCGCAGGAAGAAGCCGGGCTTGGCTCTCAGGGGCAGCTCCACGAGCCCAGCCTCAAGCTCCCGGCGCAGATAGCCGTGAACGGTCAGGACGGTGGGAAAATCGCGACCGACACGAGGTAGGATTGCTCCGTACACATCGGTGCCCTGGATGTGTACGACGTCGGGTCGGATACTCTGCAGCGCCCTGATCATCCATCGGCGCTCCCGGGCAAAGAGAGTCCACCGAGCCACTGCCTTTTCTGAACTTCGAAAATGTAAGCCCACCCCTTGCGGCGGATTCGGCTCTCGCTCATCGCCGAAAAACAGCGTAACGGCATGGACCTCATGCCCTCGCGCAACCAGCTGCCGGGAAAGGTTAAGGGTGACCATCTCAATGCCGCCGGTCACCCTTCGCCAATCCGCCGGATAAGGCCCGACAATGGCAATCTTCAACCTGGTCTACCTCCCGCCAAGGTACTCTCGCACGTTCTGCTTTACGAGGCGGCGCAGGGTACGGCCTCCGCCCACTCCTCCAGGAGCAGGCGTCGTAGGCCCTCTTCGAGACGTACCCGGGGCCGCCAACCAACCCACCGCTGAATCTTGTTAATGTTCGCGCAGAGGTGCAACCTGTCGGAGCGGCGGGTCCTGGAAGGATCCTGTTCGATCTCCAGATGCCGCCCCAGGATGCGCTCGGCCATCTCCACGAGTTCCTTCACACTGTACTCGCGGCCCGTGCCAACGTTGAAAACCTCGCACACAGTGTCCAAGGTGCAATCGACCAGCAGCGCCAGAGCTTCGGCCACGTCGCTCACGTGAATGTAGTCCCGCTTCGGCTCGAGGTTGCCAAGCTTCAGCCGATTTCCGACCAGGGCCTGGGAGACGATTTCCGGGATTACGTGGGGATTGGTCTCCCGCGGCCCGTAGATGTTGAAAAGCCTGGCGATGACGGCCGAGTAGCGGTACGTCTGGGCAGCCTGGCGGGTCAGCTGCTCCCCGATCAGCTTGGTCATCCCGTAGACGTCCGTTGGGGCGGGCTCCTCCTCCTCGCTGTGGGGTGCGTCCCCGATGCCATAGACCGCGGCCGAGGAGGCGAACACGATCCTGCGGACACCGGTCCGGGCCGAGGCGGTGAGGACATAGTGCGTCCCGAGCACGTTGGTCCGCATCGCCAGCACAGGATCCCTGTTGCAGAGAGGGATGTAGTGGACAGCGGCAAGGATCACCACGACGCCCGGACGGAAGTCGCCCATGAAACGGTCAACCTCCGCAGGCACAGCCATGTCCCCCTCCACCACCGTGAGCCGGGGATGGCTTTCGTCCAGGAATTCGCGCCGTCCTGTCGAGAAATTGTCGAAAACGCCGACGGTAGCCCCTGCCTCCAAGAGCCGGGCCACAAGGGCATTGCCCACAAAGCCGGCGCCGCCGAAGACGGCTATACGCGACACCCGATTGTCCCTTCCCACTTGGCCTCCAGAGGATTGGACAGTCCGACTGCCTGCGCCCTAAGGTTCCTCTTCCGACGCCCGAAAGTCCGATAAGCCCCCCACCGCTTCATCCGGCAAGGTTTCGGAGATCAGAACGGAGGGGATTGCCTGTTCCCGAACCCATCTGAGGAGCGTATCGAGCGAGTTCAGGTCCGACCTCGTGGCGTAGAGCCATGGATGGATCATCACGCCCACGAACCGATACCTGCGAAAAGCCAGGGATACCTGATGCAGAAGCTCGGTGGCCGTCTTGATAAGCCCTTTGGAATAGTCCCTGGCCGCATCTACGGATACGGACATCTCCCAGACATCCCCGATCCACTGGCCGTGATGAGAGATGGGGTAAGTACCCAGTCTGCGAATGCCGAACGTTCGGGCACAGCGGATCAGGAGGTGCTCCAGCTGTGTCCGGGCTGCTCCCGCCGAGAGAATTCGCATCCCAAGCTCCGCCAGGACCGCAACGGTGTTCTCGTCGTATTTATTGCTCGGCGGCACGAAAACGGACGGACGAAGTCCCGTCCGATCCGCCAGAATCCGGAGTCCCGCCTCGATGTCCGTGCGTTGCTCTGCTCGAGAGCGTTGGGGGCCGAATTCCCGGCACCCGTGGTCGTGGTGGCGGAAGCCGTGCTGCGCTATCTCGAAACCGGAAGCGCTGGCGTATTCCCGTAGCCAGTTCCACGAGCCCTTCCTGCAGTGCCAAGGGACAACGGCCAGGTCAGCCTTTACGTCGTGCTTTACGAATAGAGCCAGAACTTCTTCCGTTCGTCGCCGTCCCTGTTGGGCCTGCTCCGGACTGAGCGGGGCTTGGGAGAAGAGGTAGGCATCTCCGGGCAGCCCGACGTCGTCCAAGCGGAAGAAGATGCGTCCTCCGGGTCTCATCCCCTTTCCCACACTGGGCCGTTGTCGCCGTCCGAACAGGGCTTCAGGAGTCTTCGGGGCCTGGCGAACGGTCGCATCTCCATGGACGCTGGCCTCCCACTCCGTGCGTGGATTAGCTGGCTGCGAGTGCCCGTGCCATTTTCGGGCCCGCTACGATCTCAAACCTCCCGCGCGTGTAGATGACCAGCACCGAATGGCTCAGCGTCAAGCGCGGATCCCGGATCCGAACCTCGCAGCCGCTGGTTTCGACCTCAAATCCCACGAGCTCTCGCGTTCTGCCATGCGGTAGCGACCTCAGGTCGATGGCCCGGTGATGGGGGTCAAACCACGCGCGCGAGTAGATTTTCCGCAACTCCAGCTCCTGGGGACTGGGCCTTGTCGGCAGCACCAGAAACCGAGAGAGGTCGGAGCAGTCCCTCACCAAGAGCGTCGAATCGTCCACCACAAGGGCAGTGACCTGCTCCACAGGCCTAGCGACGAAGAAGTAGAAGTCCACGTTTTCGTCCACCAGGCGTGTGCACGAGGTTGTGTGCGTCACGATGTCGTCGAGATACTTCGAGATCCACACGTGTCTCGGTGTATCCCAGTGGAGCATGGGCCAGGTGACCACCACGACGTTTTCCGCCTTGCAGACCATATCGCGCTTTTCCTGGATAGCGTCCACGAACTTCCGCACGACAGAGCCCGAGTACAGGTAATCGCGATTTTCCTTCCACGTGACCGCGGAGTAGACCGCCAGTGTACCGACGAGCGTCCCCATCGCGAAGAGCCGCGAGGCTCCCCTCCCTCTCCCGTACAACCAGGATGCGAGGAGAAACCCGCCAAATGCGCAGATCCAGACCGAGCTGAGGTAAAGATATCGGGGGTCGTAAACCGTATTTCTGAGGAGAAGGTTATGGACCGGCAGCACCGACAAGAACGCAAACGCCAGAAGCGCGCCGACGATGGGCTCCTTTCGCCACAGATGATACAGGACGAGAGCCGCAAGCGCCAGCAAGGCGATGGACACGGCGTAGAAGACGATGGGATGATACCGATGGAGTGTCAAAACGGACTCGTTGAATCCGGCCGGCAAGGGGAACAGCAATCCTATCATCCCGAACGTATCGCGCGCAAAGCTCGCCAGACTCAGTTCGGCGGAAGGGTTTGTCCAATTGGTGTAGTTGCTGTAGTAGCCGCCGACGCCACCGACGATGCGGCTTCGAGCCACCCAGTACAGGCCAAGAATCGCGAAGTACAGGTACGCGTCCCGCACCCGCCTCTCGTATCCTCGCCCTATCAGGAGCCGCACTGATAGCAGGGTGAGGAAACTTACACCGAGAGCAACCACGATCCCGCCCGCTAACGCACCCACGGCTGTGGCACCCGCGATCCTGCCTACCTTCCCATAGGCCAAGACGGTCGCCACAGCGAGGAAGGAAGTCACAAGCAGACCTGCCGAGAGGGAGAATACCGGAGCGCCCAGTCCGCCCCCGGAAACCTGGGCCATCCTGACGACCGCGGCTTTCGCCGGAAGACGCCGCAGCCATACGAGCTCCAGCGCCAGAATCATCAGCGGGACGACGAAGGAAATCTCCTTGGACAGCAACGCAACTGCGAACGCCAGCAGGCTTAGCGGGTAGAAAATCCAGTTGCTCCTGGCACTAAGCAGATACAAGTAGAGGCTCATGAGCACGAAGAAGGTCCCTATGACGTCTGTCCTCCCCGAAATCCAGCACACGGCGTCGGCGTGAGCCGGGTGCGCCGAGAAAAGGAGCGAGGAAAACAGCGCCACGCGGTAGTCGGAGGACAAGAGACTGACCAGGAGAAACACCAGGATTGCGCAGCCGGCGTGTAGGGCAACGTTCGTCACATGTCGCCCCCAAACGCGGTCCTTCCAGACCAGCCCATCGACCACGTGGCTCAGCACCTCCAGTGGCCTATAGTGTCCGGCTTTTCCCACCCTGCCGTAGGTGTCGGCAAGGAAGAGAGTACGGTGGGATACCTTTTGGGCGGTCCATTCGTACACGTGGTGAAAATCGTCCTGGGGTAACATGTACGAACGGAGGCTTGCGCTGTAAAGCAGCAGGTTGAGCAGAACAAGGCCACCAATAGTCCCTAATACCTTGGCAACTCCAGTCCGGTCTATTCCCTTCATGCCCACCAGCTCCTGCGGTCAGCGTTCCGAGGCTGTGCCCCTTCTTGCCCTCCGTGACGTCTTTCACGGCTACGACCGCTATGGCCTTCATCCGGCCAGCGACCTCGGATGAGGATGCTCACTCCTGAATCGAGGGTGTCCGCCGCAGCGTAATCTCCTCGTCGATGACGTATTGAGGTCGCCTCTTGGACTCCAAATAGGCGCGCCCCACGTACTCTCCGATGACGCCCAGTGACAGTAGCTGGACCCCTCCGAGGAAAAACACTCCCACCGCGAGGCTTGCAAACCCGGGAACGGGAATGTCCCAGATGACCTTTTGGAGGAGTATGTAGAACGAATACAGCAGGCTCAGCGTGGACACAAGAAGACCGAAATAGAAAGACAATCGCAGGGGCCTATTGGAGACGCTTGTGATCCCGTCGATCGTCAGTCTCATGAGTTTCGCAAAGGAGTAGCTCGATCTCCCGTGGCGTCGTGGACTGGCCTGGTAGTAGATTTCAGCGGCTTTGAGTCCCATGATCTCGACGATGCCCCTGTTGAAGTAGTTCACCTCGCGATATCGCTTGAGGCGCGCCACCGCCCTTTTGCTGATCACCTTGTAGTCGGAACCGTGGATTGCCCTCCCAGCGAGGTGACGGAGCAGAAAGTGGAATGCTTTCGTCCCGAGCTTCCTCTTGAGGCTGTCTTCGGCCGCGCCGACTCGCTCCACGTGAACAACGTCATATCCGAGCGCCAGTATGGGGGCAGCCTCAAGAATTTTCTCGACCGGTTGCTGAAAGTCGCCGTCGATAATGGCACACATGTCGGCGCGCGAGCGATCCAATCCGCATTTTATGGCGATGTCCTTTCCGAAATTTCTGGACAACCGGATAGCCTCCACCTCGAAGTTTCCGCCGGGGGCAAGCTTGTAGCCCCTGACCTTCTCGAAAGTCCCGTCCACGCTACCGTCGTCTACCACGATCGCCCGGACAGAGCCGAAATGGGGACAAAGCACGTCCCGCAAGTGATCGAGAAAAGCCGAGACGTTGGGGCCCTCGTTAAACATCGGCACGATCACGTCAATACTTTTCATCCGGAGGTCATCTGATGCCAGAGCTGGGCTCACCATGTCGTTCGTCCTCACCGGCTCATCGGCCGAAGCATTCGTTCAAGTTTCTGGGGCTCCCGTCTTCGGGCTCTTGTCACCCGGCCGCGGGAGACCTGCCCTCTTCCACATCCCCGCAATCGAGAGCTGAAACAAACGACGACGGACAACCTGGACAGCGCACGCTGTCTTCACAGGGTTGGGGACACGCCCCGCCAACGTTCGCGGAGTGCCGCCTTGAAAGACGGGGTCGCTCCAACCTCAAGGCCGACGTCCTGCAGGTTCCGCTCGAACTCCCATTTGCCCCCTAGCGCTCCTATCGGACGAAACCGTGGGGCCTCTTTGGAGTCCACCAACCGATC